>CAMOCI010000001.1 GCA_946610635.1 uncultured Clostridia bacterium
CTATACTCTTAACATCAATTTTAATGAGTTCTGCAAGTGGGTCCTGCATACGTCTTGCGATAGAAACAGCACTTCTTGTTGTTACATCATATTCTGGGAATTCTTCTGCTGCAAGTTTACTTGCACTATATACTGATGCACCTGCTTCGCTTACAACCATATAAGATACTGGTCTATGTGCTTTTTTAATAAGGTTTGCAATAAATATTTCACTTTCCTTACTAGCAGTTCCGTTACCAATAGATATACAATCAATTTTGTATTTATCAATAAGGTTTAAAATTATTTGTTCACTTTCTTCAATTTTGCTTTGTGGTGGGGTAGCAAATACAACTCCTTTATCAAGCACTTTTCCATTTTCATCAATAACTGCAAGTTTGCAACCTGTTCTGTAACCCGGGTCAAATCCTAAAATTGTTTTGTGTTTTAAAGGTGGTTGCATAAGTAGTGGTTTTAAGTTAACCTTAAACATTTTTATAGCCTGTTCGTTTGCAACGTCTGTTAATTCGTTTCTAAGTTCTGTATCCAAACTTGGCATCAAAAGTCTATCAAAACTATCAACAATAGTTGCTTTTAAACATTTTGTAAAAATGCACTCGTGCTTTAAAAAGTGTTTTTCTATTATAGCAATACATTTATCATGGTTTGCAACAATTTCAACTTTTAAGCATTTTTCGCTTTCTCCACGATTTATTGCAAGCACTCTGTGGCTTTTTATTGTTTTAATTGGCTCTTTTCTGCCATCATACATTTCGTAAGTTTTAAAGTTTTCGGCTTCTTTAAGTGTGGTTTCGATTTGTGCAGTATCTTGCATAAATTTTCTTAATTCTTTTCTTGTGTCAGCATCATCACTAATTATTTCTGCAATAATATCTAGTGCACCTTGCAAAGCTTCTTCTGGTGTAGAAACTCTTTTCTTTTCATCTTCTGTGTTGTTAACATAATCTTTAGCAATGTCTAGTGGTGTACCATCTTTTAATTTTTGTGCAAGTATTATATCTGCAAGTGGTTGCAAACCTTTTGCAATAGCCTTTGTTGCCCTTGTTTCTCTCTTTGGACGGAATGGCCTATATATATCTTCAAGTTCTGTTAATGTGTTAGCTTTTTCAATTTTTTCTTTAATCTCATCAGTCATTTTGCCTTGGTCTGTTATGAGTTTTGTTACTTCTTCTTTTCTTTTGTCTAAGTTTCTCAAATAGTTTAATCTATCTGCAAAAACTCTAAGTGTTTGGTCGTCGCAACTTCCAGTTAATTCCTTACGATATCTTGCAATAAACGGAATTGTGCAACCTTCGTCAATCAATTTTTCAATGTTTTCTGCATGTTGTGGTGTAATACCAAGTTCTAATGCAATTACTTGTGAATTGTCCATTTTTTACCTCTTTTATATTTTACAATAATATATCAAAAATTTATTTTTTGACTAAATATATCTTATCATAAAAATCAAAATTTTCAAAAGATATTTAAAATATTTAATCAATGCACAAAAAATGAGCAATAACATGCTCATTTATATTAATACTTAATATTCATAATTAAAAATTCTTTTGCCGGCTTCAAACTTTGTTTCGCCCATATTTGTTAATTTTACTTTTTGTTCTAGTTCAAAACAAAATCTTTCAAAAGCAGTTTTGTTTTGAATATTGTTTAAGCAATTTTGTTTAATTTCCAAAATATATTCTGGAATATGATGTCTCTTTGTTTTAAACATAACACTATCAAAATTAACAGTACCGTTAAAACCAGTGTTGTTAAAAATTTCTAGTTGGTATCTGCTTGTTGTGATATACATAAAAATTTTTAAATGTCTTAGCATTCTTGCAATGTCAGCATCCATACGGTGTGTGTATAAGTCTTGAAGTTTATCTTCTAAAAACAAAATGTATTCATTTTTATCTTGTATTTTATCACCATAATGCATTTCGGTTTCAAACTCTCGTCTAACACCTTCAATCTTACATACAATGCTTAATATTTGTTTATCATCAATCACTCTAACTCTTATGCTAGCATCTAATTTTTGTAATAGTTTATCTGGTGTTTCATAAAAATAGTCAACAATAGATATTTGTTTTGCACTTTTTGTAGCCATGTTAGGCATAAGCCTGATTAATTCATCAAGCCTTGGCAAATCTTTGCTATCTACATAATATGTTCTTTGAATAAGTTTTTGTAATTCAATATTTTCCATATTAATATTTTATATTACATTTTGCTTTTTGGCAACAAAAAATAATGTTTATATTTATTTTTACATTAAATAAGTGTTAATTATTCCCAATCAACAAGCCCTAACAAATAATCAGTAGTTACATTAAAATATTTTGCAACACAAATAGCAACATCAATGTTAGGGATTTGTTTATTTGCTTCCCATCTGGCTATTGCTGCTTGACTATAATTTAATTCTTTTGCAAGCATATTTTGACTTAAACCATTATCTTCTCTTAATTCTTTTAATCTCTGTGAAAATTTATTGTTCATATTAATTTTCTAAACCTAACAAATAATCAGTAGTTACATTAAAATATTTCGCTACTGCAATTAAATTATCACTTTTAATGTCTGCATTGCCATTTTCCCATCTACAGATAGTTGCGTCGCTAACACCTAAAAGTTTGCCTAATTGTAATATTGAAATATTTTGTTCGTTTCTTAATTCTTTTAATCTTTCTGCGAATATTCTCATAAAAATATTTTATTACACAAACGTAATATTTTTATTGACACTACATAAAAGTAGTGATATAATTTTTCATGGTAGTTGTGTATGAGCATAATATATAAAACAGAATTAATTGAAAAATATATAAAAGATAACAAAATAAGCAAAGCAGAGTTCTGCAAAAGATGTGGTATATCTTTAAGAACTTTAAACAAAGTATTAACAAATGGTGGAGATATAAGAGCAACTAATGCTTATAAACTTGCAAAATTATTACATTGTTATTTAAATGATTTTGTTATTATTTAAGTTGTAAAAAACCACTCACTGCAAAAGTAAGTGGTTTTAAATTTTATGCTATTGTAACTATATCATTTTTTTGCTTTTTAAGTAAACTGTAAGCACTGCAATATCTGCTGGGCTAACGCCACTTATTCGGCTGGCTTGTCCCATATTTAGTGGCTTAATTTTGTTTAATTTTTCTCGTGCTTCTAGCCTTAAACCTGCAATGGTGCTGTAATCAAAATTTTGTGGCAAAACAATTTTTTCTTGCCTTTTTGCGTCTTCAATTTGTGCCTGCTCTTTTTCGATGTAACCTTCATATTTTGTTTGTATTGTAATTTCGTTTAAAATCTCATCATCAAACTTTTCAAAAATTCCTATTGTTTCTTTTAACATTTTCGCCGTCACATTAGCACGCTTTAACATATTTTGCACACTTGTACCGGTAGAAAGTGGTGTTTCGCCTACGCTAATTAGAATATCATTAATCTTTTTATTTGGTGCAATTATTTTTGTTAGTTCTTGTTTTGCAAGTTCTAAATTTTTTTTCTTCTTTAAAAATAATCTCCAGCGTTTGTCATCAACAAGCCCAACTTTTCTGCCAATTTCTGTTAATCTTAAATCGCAATTATCTTGTCTTAAATGTAACCTATATTCTGCACGGCTTGTTAGCATTCTGTATGGTTCATCCGTGCCTTTCGTAACAAGGTCGTCAATTAAAACACCAATAAATGCTTCATCTCTTTTTAGTACAAGTTGTGGCTTATTTTTTATTTCTAAACTAGCATTAATACCAGCAATAACTCCTTGACAACCTGCCTCTTCATATCCACTTGTACCATTAATCTGTCCTGCACAAAAAATGCCTTTAATATTTTTGTATTCTAGTGTTGGGTATAGTTGTAAACTATTTATGCAATCATATTCAATAGCATAAGCATCTCGCATAATTTTTGCATTTTCTAGTCCTTTTATGCTATGCACCATATCACGTTGCACATCAATAGGCAAACTCGTGCTTAAACCCTGCACGTAAGTTTCTTTTGTGGTTAAACTCTCTGGCTCTAAAAATAGTTGATGCCTATCCTTATCTTTAAATCTAACAATTTTAGTTTCTATGCTAGGGCAGTATCTAGGGCCAACACCGGTTATTAAACCGCTATAAATTGGGCTGTTTGCAATGTTATTCATGATAATTTTGTGAGTATCAAGATTTGTATAAGTTAAATAGCAAACAACTTTATTTTTTGGTTGTTTTTTTGTAAGTCTTGAAAAAGGCTGTATATTTTCATCACCATATTGTATTTCTAAATCTTTTGTGTCTATTGTGTTAAAGTCAACTCTTGTTGGTGTTCCTGTTTTAAATCTAAATATTTCAAAACCACATTCAATCAAACTTTTTGTTAAACTACTTGCATTTTTAAAGCCGTTTGGACCGGTTTCTTCAATATGGTCGCCGATAATAATACGGCTTTTAAGATAAACACCTGTACAAAGAACTACAGCTTTGCATTTGTAAACTTCGCCAAGTTTTGTTTGTACTCCTGTTAATTTTCCGTCTTTATGCAATAGTTTAACTACTTCGGCTTGTCTAATATCAAGATTTGGCGTGTTTTCCAAAACTTTTTTCATTTCAATGTGGTACATAACTTTATCTTCTTGTGCACGCAAACTTTGTACCGCTGGGCCTTTGCTGGTGTTAAGCATACGCATAAGTATTGCACACTTATCAGCCATTTTTCCCATTTCACCGCCCAGTGCATCAATTTCGCTAACTATTTGCCCTTTGGCTGTTCCACCAATGCTAGGATTGCATGCCAAAAAACCTATGCTATCTAAACTTAGGGTTAGCATAACTGTTTTTATACCTGTTCTAGCCAATGCTAGTGCAGCTTCGCATCCAGCATGACCGGCACCAACAACAACTGCATCATAATCTGTAATTATATTATTTTTCATAATTCACCAAATATAATTTTTAAAAATTAAGAAAAATTCGCTAAAAATTAGCAAAATTCACAAAAAATCTTCAATTTTTGTAATATTTTTAATAATTTTTATAAAAAATCTAATTAATTTTATAAAAAACTGATATTAATATTTTTCTTTTAATTTTAAAAAATCTACATGATTATATCACTTTTGTTTTATTAAGTAAATATTTTAAAAATATTAAATTAATTATTTTGATTGTTACGATTTAATAAGCTGATAAGTATTGTGCATAATGCATAATAAATTTATTATTGTTTAAAAATAAAAATATAAAACATATTAAATAATTTTAAACTTTTAAAATTTTGTGATAGAATATAAATATGAAAAAAGAAAAAACAATTTGTGCTATTAGCACTCCAATTGGCAATGGTGGAATTAGCGTTGTGAGAATGAGTGGACCAGATAGCAAAAGAATATTACAAAAAATAACTACTCTAAAAACAGAAAGTATGGAAGCAAGAAAGATGTATCTTGCAACAATCAAAACAAAAAATTTTAAAGAAAAAGCACTTGTTGTGTGGTTTAAGGAGCCATATTCTTACACCGGCGAAGAAATGATTGAAATTCAATGTCATGGTGGCATTATTATTGCTAACGGCATTTTAAATGAGTTAATTAGTAAAGGTGCAACACTTGCTGAGAGTGGGGAATTTACAAAACGTGCCTTTATTAATGGTAAAATAAGCCTTGATAGTGCCGAAGGCGTTATTGATATGATTAATGCTCAAAGTGAAGAAGCAGTAAAAGCAGGCTATAATCTTATGACTGGTGAACTCAAAAATAAAGTCAATTCTCTACAAAGCAAATTAACAGATTGTGAGGCAAAGGTGGAAGTCGCTCTTGACTATCCAGAAGAAGATATAGATTATTCAACAAGTCAAGAGATAAAAACAGAACTACTAGATGTCAAGCAAAAAATTGATGAATTGCTTGCAACAGTAAACACTGGTAGGCTTGTTAAAAATGGAATAAATGTTTTAATACTTGGTAAACCAAATGCGGGCAAAAGTAGTTTGCTTAATGCACTTGTTGGTTATAATAGGGCAATAGTTACTGATATTGCGGGTACAACACGAGATACTATTGAAGATAACTATACATACAAAAACTTATCATTTAATGTTACAGACACTGCCGGCATTAGAGAAGCTGAAAGCATAGTAGAGCGTATTGGTATAGAAAGAGCTGAGGAAAACGTTAAAAGTGCAGATGTTATTTTGGTTGTACTTGATGGCAGTAAACCTATAGAGAAGGATGATGAAAAAATATTATCTATGGTTAAAGATAAAATTGTTTTGTATGTTATCAATAAAATTGATTTACCTAAAAAGATGAACAAAACGTTTGACCAAATGGTGGAAATTAGTGCAATAAGAAACGAAAAAGTTAATGCTTTAAAAGAAGACATATACAACTTGGTTGTAAATCAAAATATGCTTTCTGGTGGTTTGCTAATAACAAACACAAGACACGCAAACGCTTTGAGAGAAGCACAAAAAAGTTTAAAGTGTGCAATTGGTGAGATAGAACAAAACATGACATTAGACTTGGTTGCAACAGATATAAAATCGGCTTGGCTTTCACTTGGCGAGATAACAGGTGTAACAAGCAATCAAGAAATTATTAATACAATTTTCTCAAAATTTTGTTTAGGAAAGTAAAAAAAACAATAAATAAAATTAAAAACTTTTGTAATCAAATAACTTAAAATTTATAAAAAAACACAAAATAATACTATTTTTTTGCAAAAAACACTAAAATTAAAAAAAATTAAATAAAAAGTAAAAATACACGAGGTAAAAAATCAAATGAAATTAGGTATAGTAGGTCTTCCAAACGTTGGCAAAAGCACTCTTTTTAATGCAATTACAAAAGCAGGCGCAGAGTGTGCAAATTATCCATTTTGTACAATAGAACCAAATGTTGGTATTGTTGCAGTTCCAGATAAAAGACTAGACGAACTCGCAAAATTATATAACAGCCAAAAGGTAACGCCAGCTGTTATTGAGTTTGTTGATATTGCTGGCATTGTTAAAGGAGCAAGTAAAGGCGAAGGTTTAGGAAATAAGTTTTTAAGCCATATTAGAGAAGTTGATGCAATTGTGCATGTCGTAAGATGCTTTGAAGACCAAAAGATTGTGCATGTAGAGAGTAGAGTTGACCCTATTGATGATATGGAAACAATTAACACAGAACTTCAACTTGCGGATTTGGAAACAGTGCAAAAGAGATATGAAAAAGCATCAAAACTTGCAAAAAATGGTGGTGCAAATAAAGAGCAAAAAGAAGAAGCAAGATTACTTGAAATTTGTTTAAAACAATTAGAACAAGGCAAGCCTATAAGGACTTTATCTTTTAATGAAGAAGAAAAAAAGATTGTTGATGGATTTTTTCTTTTAACCGATAAGCCAACGCTATATTGTGCAAATATTGGCGAAAATGAAATTGGTGCTCCTGATAATAAATATGTAGCACAAGTAAAAGAAAGAGCAAAAGAAGAAAATGCAGAAGTTATAACCCTTTGTGCTAAAATAGAAGAAGAAATATCGCAGCTTGCTGATGATGAAAAAGAAATTTTTTATCAAGATTTAGGAATAACTGAAAGTGGACTTGACAAACTTGTTAAAGCAAGTTACAAATTACTTGGGCTAATTAGTTATTTAACAGCGGGCGAAAAAGAAACAAGAGCATGGACCATAGTTAATGGTACAAAAGCACCAGGTGCTGCTGGAAAAATTCATACAGATTTTGAAAAAGGTTTTATTAAAGCCGAAGTTGCAAATTTTGAAGACATAATTAACTACGGTGGCTATGTTAAAGCAAAAGAAGCCGGAAAAGTACGTATGGAAGGCAAAGAGTATGTTATGAAAGATGGTGACGTTGTATTATTTAGGTTTAATGTGTAAAAAAATGTGCGAATAATTTCGCACTTTTTTTGTGTTTTTTAAAATTGTTTAACGTTAAAATAAGTAAAAATATCTAATACGTTATCAAATTATTATAAATTGTTTTGCTACATTTTGCATTTAATTGATTTTTGAGTGGAACAAAAAAATATTTTTTCGTAAATCTTAATGTCTAATTTTTTTAAAAATATATAATAAAAATTGATTTAAAAATTTTAAAGATAAAGCGACTTTAATGTTTGTGTTTACTAATATTTATATATAAAATATATAAAATTGACTAAATTTATTTGATAAAAAAAGCATATAGTGTTAAAATAACATTAACAAGGATGCTAAATTTATGTAAAAGCAAAACATTTACATTATGGAGAAAGTTATGAGAAAGTTAAAAATTTTTGCCTTATCAATTTTAATTATGCTATGTGGCGGGCTTTTTTGTGCTTGTTCAAATCAACCACAAGATAGTGAATTAAATGTGGAAAGCATACAAGTTGCTGGCGTTGGAATTGATGGTTTAATATTAAGGCTTGGTGAAAGCGTTGATATAGATATTGTTGTATTGCCAGAAAACGCAACCAATAAAAGTTTTGAAGCTTTCGGATATGATACTAATGCCTTTACAATAGATGTGAATAACGAAGAAATGAAAGCAACAATCACTGTTACAAATTCAATTGAATACAATCAAACTCAAAACAATGTTGCTTTTAGAACACTTGCCGATAAATCTTTGCAAACAATATTAAAAATACAAATTAAAGATGAAGAGCAAACAATGCTCACTCCACAAAATTTACAATTTGATGGTGAAAAATTTACTTGGACTGCTGTGGAAGGTGTATCTGGCTACACAATACTCCTAAACAATATTCCACACATCGTATCAAAAAATAATGTAGATGACTTGACTGCATATATGTATTTAAATATTGATGAATACGAAGGTCAAACAATAAATGCAAGAGTTAAAGCAAATGGCAGGTCAAAAAATTTAGATAGTGATTATTCTGATGAAATATCTTTTGAAATATTTAAAAAGCCAACAAATGTTAAATTAAGCGTTCAGATTGATGATGAAACCGATGAGGAAACAAACATTTTAACTTGGGACGCAGTGGAAAATGTGCAGTCATATACTATTTTGATAAATAATTTTCAGTGCACATCTTATGTTAATAGTTTTGATTTAACACAATATTTAAATGTTGCAAATAGTTATGGTATTTATGTAAAGTCAAACACAAATATTGCAAAAACAAAATTTGAGTCTTCTTATACAGAAGTTATTGAAGTTACAAGACTATCAGCACCAGAAACAATAAACATTGCTAATGGTTCACTTAGGTGGAATAGTGTAGTGGGTGCAAAAAAATATAACGTTGAATATTCTTTTTCAAAACAAGATATTTTTGATGTTAGCACAGAAGTAACAAAATTTACAATGTTTGATTTGCCTTTTGATATTGATCCGGGCATATATAATGCACGAATAAGAGCAATAGGTGATAATCAAAAAACTTTAAGGAGTATTTTTAGTCAGGAATTAACTTATACAAAATTAGAAAGCATACAAAATTTAAAAGTTGAAAATGGACAAGTTAAATGGAATCCAGTACCATATGCCACTAACTATATAGTTTATTTTGAAAATTTAATTGATGATAGTGGTGAAGTTGTTACACAATCTATATCTCAAACTTCTAGTGCGGTACAAATTGTTTTAGATATTTCTAATTTTAGATATCAAGCAGGAGAATATAGATTAAACATACAACCAGTTGGTACAGATGATAAAATTGCAGGTAATCTACTTGAAGATGAGTTGATTGTAAAAAAACTTGCAGTACCAAAAAATGTTTATAGTTTTAAACAAGATGGCATTTCTCAAATAAAATGGAATAAGGTAGAAGGTGCAAAGAGTTATCAAATTTTTATTTCTAACACTTCATCAAACATTTACAATGTACCTGCAACAACAAATAGTGTAATGACTTTTGAGTTTTCCGAAGGAGATATTGAAGCGGGTTACAATTTAATTTACATAAGAGCAATAGGAGAAGAGAATTCTAATCCTGCTTACATAAATTCTGAAAATACAAATCCTTTAACAATTACAAAGTTAGATAAGCCAAACCTTAATTTAGATAATTTAAAATTTGGCAAAATTTCGTGGCAAAAAATGGGTGATGCTTCTGGTTATCAAGTAACTGTTATCAATATGGAAGACGAAATTGTTTTAGATAAAATTTTAACAACAACCTCTATCGATTTTAATAACGAAAAAGAATATATCGAATATAACTTACTCTCTGGTACTTACAAAATTCAAATTAAGGCGCTAGCAAAAGATAATCAAAATATTTTTGATGGAGAATATAGTGATGTTATCGTTGCAAAAAAAATGCAACACAATATTGATGGCAAATCTTTGGTTGTTACAAATGGAACGATTTATGACTTGGAAGATGCTGATGATTATATTTTTGAATATGTCATAACTTCAAAAAACAACACAGCACTTCAACAAACGTTACCCAAAATACATAGTTATGTTGAAGACAGTATACCACAAAACACAGAGTTTTATGTTCAATCAAGAGTTATTCCAGTTAATTCAATAAATGAAGATGAAATTTATTTAATTAGTAGTAATCTATCAGACAAATTATACGTTAAAAAATTGCCAACAATTATTGATATTTCAATGAGTAATGGTGTTTTATACTATGGTTCTAATTATAAAGTTGATGATTCTTCTAATCCAGAAATAACAGGGTTTGAATTTGTCTTAAATGTTGATGGTGAAGATATCAATAATAGTACAAATAGAGCATACAATTTTAATGGTATAGAAGCAGGCGAACATACTGTTAGTGTTAGAGCAATTGGAATTGGTTTAAATAATAATACATATAGTGATGAAAAACCGACAAATTTAAGTAGTAAAGTATCAGAAGTTTATAGCTTTATAAAACTTGCTGCTCCACAAGATTTTAAAGTTTCATCATTTGCAGATGGCGGCGAAGAAATTGATGTGACAATTTACTCTGTAATTGATTCACTAAATTACTTTAATTTTAGCAAAAGTGGTGCACTATGTTGGAGTAATATTTCATTGGCAAAAAGTTACAAACTTGACTTTAATGATGGTAGTTACAAAATGGTTGATGCTATTGAAGGGAACACGTTAAACTATGAAACATTACAGGATACCAACATAAAAGCAGGCATTGATTACACAGTAAAAATAAAGGCGGTTGGTGATGGAGTAAAAACAATAACAAGTGACTATTCCCCAGTTACACTATCATTCAAAAAATTTTATACACCAAATTCGTTAGAAATTATTTCTGACACTAATGGTGAAAAAATATTAAAGTGGAATTATTTAAATGGTCAAGATCCTAATGCAAATATAAGCATGACAAGTTTAATTAATAATCAATCAAAAATTGCAGTTTATGTTTTGGTTAGTGATAATGTTATTTATAATACTTTGGAAGAAGATGTCGATGCAACTAATATTGTAAATGTCTTAAAATCAAATCAATGTAAACTTCCAAAAAGTTTGTATGGCAAAAAATCTATAAAAGTTGTTGCTATACCACTAAACTGTTACATATCATCTATTTTTGAAGGGACTATTGCAATAACCCAAAATTTGAGCGTTATTAGTGATAGTTCTCCAGAAGTTTATGTTGACTCTTTAATTACTCCAAGAGATTTAAAAATGATAGATAATATCGTTCAATGGTCTCCATTAAATTATGCTGAAAATATTTTGGATGAATATAGACTTCATTTTGCTTACGGAGAAAAAGATATAGTTGAAGACTATATCATAATAAAAGAAGGCGAACCAAGTAATTCTACTGGAAAAATTATTTACATAGAAAATCTAAATAGTCAATCTAATTGTCAATGGATATTTAACAAAGAAAACTTTGAAAAAGCATTTGGAACTGATAGTTATGTACCTAAAGTATATTCTGTATCAATTCAGGCGATTGCAAAAAACAATTATTATTATGAAGATACTGATAGTAACAAAAAGATATATTACATAGATAGTAAAAAATCAACATCTATATCAGTTGAAGTGTTGGCTAACCCGGAGCCAAGAATAGATAAGGGTGTAATTGTTTGGGAAGAAGTTGATAATGCAGAAAATTATGGTATATATATTACAAAACCAAGTGGACTCGTTGAATATATTGAAACAAATGATGCAAAAGAAACTATTTTGACGTTGAAAGATGAAAACCTAGATTTAATTAAATATCCAGCTGGCGATTATAAAATTGTAATAATAAGCTTGGGTGATGGCAAAAAAACTATAACAAGTGAGAAAAATGAAGCAATAGAAAAAGATTGTATTAAATTGGAAGATGTTAAAAATCTAATTATAAAAAATGGATTAATAAGATACGATGATCAACTTATTGTTCAGGATACAAGCAATAATTGTTTGTACACTTTATTTATACGCTCTGCAATACAAACAGAGGATCTTGCCTATGACAATGCAAAAAACAATATTTTTGAACTTGCTGATGAATTCACTGGAGGTTATGAGTATTACATAAGAGTAAGAGCAACTGGCGATAATGATAAATATATAAATTCAAATTTCACAGATTATTGTTATGTGGATGATAATAATGCTTTGCCTATCAAACTTGCAACGCCAAAAAATGTTTTAATTGTAGATGGTAAACTTGTTTGGGATAGAGTTGATAACGCATCTGCTTATCAGTTAAATATTTCTGGTGGAGAAATTGAATATAGGAATATCGAGCAAATATCAACATCATACGATTTTTCTGGTTTGCCAATCAATAATGATGTTATTACTTATGCGGTTAAGTTAAAGGCTGTTGGTGGTAGTTATTGTTTAAATTCATCATCAATCAACTTAAACGACATCAAAAAATTAGGTGTAATATCTAACATGGCAATAAACAATGGTTATGTTGTTTGGAAATATACTAACAACTCTAACTACAAAATATTTATTCAAAATTATGATGTCACAGATGAAGTAATTATTAATTTTGATGTGGGAACAAATGCGGCAGAGATTATTGATATAGATAATGTTAAATATGTGCAGTATAGATTATTAAATTACAACTCTGGTATTTACAATATTTCAATAATAAACTATGGTGGCAATAAGGCAATTTCTAGTGCTCAAACAGAAGTGATTTCTATAGAAAAATTAAATGAGCCTGCAAATTTGGCAATAGAAGAAGAAAAATTACTATTTAATAAAGTTGAAGGCGCAACCAATTATTCAATTACTATTAATGTTGATTTAAAAAACATAGGAACAAAAAAATATGTGTATACGCCAAACGATATAAGCATTTATGGCAATGAAGATATAAAATCAATTCCATTCATTATTTTGGAAGATTTTGTAAAACAACAAATTTTAACTGAAATAGATTATCAGTATAATATTGAAAAATACACAATATCAGTAATGGCAATTGGCAGTACATACAATAATTTAGCACCAGATGATATAAATACATATTACATTTCTTCTAACGATAGCGATTCATTGCTTATCACAAAACCTGCTAAACCAGTATTGTGGTATAATACAGAAGATGCTATTGATGGCACAAATGATAGATTCTACGGAAAAATTTCATGGTCTAGTGTAGATGCAGATTATTACAAAGTTTATGTAAAGGCACATAACAATTCAAATCACAGTGTATTGTATGGATACACTTTGGAAGATGTTGTAACGGAAAATATTGTTTTAAAAGATGGCTACAATTGTTATATTGTACGAAACAAAACATATGCTAATGTTATTTACTCAAATGAGTCATATAGCTTTATAGTTGTGGCTTGTAAGAATAAAAATGGATTTGATAGCGATGAAACAAGCGAAGTTATTGCTTTAAAAAACACTCAGTTGTATTATGATTTATCAAAAACAGTTGTTGATTTTGATATATTTGAAGACGAGCTAGATGGAAGTGTAAACAATCCTTACAAGATACATAATGAAGTTGAATTTAATGTTATAAAGTATAACTTAGAAGCAAATTACAAAATTGTAGATAATATACAATTTACAACAGTTCCAAGTGTTATAGGTACAGATGAAGCACCTTTTAAAGGTAGCGTAGATGGAGCGATTAAAGATAACAACGATAATTATATTGGTTGTTACAATTTAACTGGTAGAAATGGTAACCTTAATATAAATTCAAATAATAATTCGTTTAATGGATTATTTGGTGTAATTGATAAAAGTGGAGTTATTAAGAATCTTATCTTTAATGCAAATATATCAGCAATTACTTTAAGGGATAATAAGATTGAAATTGCAATGATATCTACAAAAAATTATGGCTACATTTATAATGTTACAACAAATGGTTTTATTGGTTCAGAATATAATATTGATTCTGTCACAATATATAATGCAGGCATAACAATTTATAATTTTGGAACAATTGAATCTTGTTTGAGTAATGCCAATGTTACACCTAATAATAATTCTAACGATGTTTATGCCGGCGGAATCGCAGTATATAATGAAAACATCGGTGATGATGTTGCGTCAATTATTAAATCAGGTTATACAGGTAGTGCATCAGGTCAGTTTGTTGGCGGTATATGTGCATATAATTTGGGTGGTGATATTACTAAATGTTATTATCAATCTTCAAAGTTAAACAACGCACAAACCGATAACAAGGAAGACTATAACAATTTACTTTCACAAAACAAAGGAAAAACTCCAAATTATGTGGGTGGTATTGTTGGATACATGACAGGTGGAATTATTACAGAATGTTATGTTGTGGGTGTTATCAATGGAACAACAAATTCTGCACAATCTGTTTATGTTGGTGGTTTGGTTGGATATATTAAAAGTGGTGAAATGTCAAACAGCTATGTTGTTGGATATAAAAGTGGTGAAGATATAATTACAGCAACCGGTTTGCAGAGCAATACCGTTAAACTTGGTGTTGTGTGTGGTCAAATTGGTAGCAATGTATATGTTTATGGCATCGTATGTATAAAAGGTACTCAAAAGGTATCTAGCGCTGGTAATGTTTCTGGTGTTGAAGTTACCGTACAACAAACAACAACTTCTTTAAAAAATTCAATAGAACATGCGATAATTAATTATAATACAATATTTGATTTTAGTTATGATTATCCTAGATTATTTGGAACAAAATATTAAAGGTGAGATATGCAAAAAAAACATAAGAGCAAAAATATTATTTCAAGTTGTGCAACTGCATTATTAATTGCTGTTGTTTTGACTATTGCAGCGGGGTATTTATGTGGCTATCGTGCAATCCTAGTTAATGGTTGGAGTGCCGAGCCACACATATCCTATCAAAGTTTGATTGTAACATATAGATGTAAGTTTCAAGATTTAAAAGTTGGTGATTTTATAACTTTTAGTTATACTGGTAAATCTTATATAACGCACCAAATAACAAGTATTGATTACGAGAATGATAAAATTATTTGTCAGGGTTGGAGATACAATAGCGAAACTCAAGAATATGAACATCAAGACGATACACAGGTTATGCAATACAAAAATGTTGTGGGTAAAGTTATATTTTCAAACTATATTATAGGTAAATCAATTTTTATAATTAAAGGAAATATGCTTATTTTAATTGGACTTTTTGCTTTAATTGTGATAACATTTATAGTAAAGGAAGAGTTTAGTATAGAGCCAGAGTTTGAATAATATAGAAAATACGCAAAAAAAGGAAAGCAAAAATGATTAACAAAAAAATAAAAAATAGAAATTTTGTTTTGATGTTAATTGCTACAATAATGGTTATTGTGGCACTTTTTGCTGTAACAGGTGCATGGTTTACTCAACATAGGTCAGCAGAATTTGGTGGTACAGTTGCAAAAGCATCAGGAACAGTTTCATGTAATGCTGGTTTAACTGGTACATCACCAGTATTTACACTGGCTCAATATGATTTAGGAGATACAATTGTAACACAACCACAAATCACAGTTAATTCAACTTCAACAATCAACTCATACTTGCGAGTTAGGTTTGATATTAATTGGTCAACACTAGATAATAATTATGGTTCTGTGTTTGATTATGTGGATTTTGATTTAACTAGTAACTGGTACGCAAAAGATTCAACCATTACTAATGATAATGAAAAAATACAATCTGGTTGGGTTTACTATATGTTTGAAGAAAATAGTGTAATCAAACTAAAAAATATAGAACTTCAAAACAATATAACAGATTTAGATCAAGCATTGATTTTAAACGGTATTACTTTAAAGGCTGATATGCCAGATTCTGTAAACATTACAGTTTATGCTGAATTTATTGAAGCAAATAATTTAGGTGCACAAAAATTTGGCTTTTAGTATAAAAAAACAAAAGGAGGTTAGGTATGGAAAATTCAAAAAATATAGAATTGCAAAGTGCTAAAAAACAGAGAATAAGAAATAATATTATATTTGCTATATTGTGTGTGCTTATTGCAATGCTACTTGTGATTGATTTTATCACTATAACAAATGCATACTTTACTGCTTCCAAACCAACCAATCCATCAGTTATCACTACTGGAAGTGTAGATTTTAGTTATAAGGTATATGATAGTACAGACACTGATATAACATCAAATTCTCCTATCAATTTAGGAACAGAAACAATACTTCCTGGTAACGAAGTACATTACAAAATAGGTATCACAAACACAGGTAGAACAAGTTGTTATATTAGAATGATTTGTACTATTGAAATAGAAATTGATAGTGTTTATGTTGAAAAAGATATTTTAAGAGTTAAATCCAATGATGCTTCAAAATCGTTTAACTTATTAACTGATAGTAATAATGAACATTCTAATACAATAGTTTATTACAAAAGTACAGCAGATAATGGTGTTATAAATGTTGGCTCAACAGTAAATATACCTGTTAAATTTGTAATTGATGAAGCAACAGAAGAGTTTAATAATTATAGTGATAGAAGATATAGAATTTATTTAACAATTCAATCAATTCAAGCACCTGGTGTTACGTTAAGTAACTCGCAAGGTTGGGTAGATAGTCAAGGTAATGTAATATCATTTGAATAAATTTAAAATACCTATTATTTATTTAATGGGTATTTTTTATTTGATAACATAAAAAAGATAAAAAATCTTTTAAAGTTTTTGTTGTAAACAATTAAGTAATAATTATTATATAAAAATAAGATATAATATATATAAATATATATAATCAATAATATATCTTTATTTGACAAATAAGCTTTTGAGATATAAAATATATAAGCAAAATTATAAAAGGAAATTTATTTATGAAAAATCTTAATGTAAAAGAACTTAAAAAAATGTGGATAGACTTTTTTGAAAGTCATAATCACGTTCAAATTCAAGGTAGCAGTTTAGTGCCAGAGCAAGATAGCTCTGTTATGTTTACAACAGCAGGAATGCAACCACTTGTGCCATATTTACTTGGCAGACCTCATCCGCAAGGCAAACGTTTATTTAACGTACAAAGATGTTTAAGAACAAATGATATAAACTCTGTTGGTGATGCTAATCACTTTACATTTTTTGAAATGCTTGGTAGATGGAGTTTGGGTGATTATTTTAAAGAAGGTGCGATTAAAGATAGTTTTGAGTTTTTAACTAGCCAAAAATATTTAGGCTTACCTATTGAAAGACTTGCAGTAACAGTGTTTGCAGGTGATGATGATGCACCAAGAGATACTGAAAGTGCTGAAATATGGGAAAAGTGTGGTATGCCAAAACAGCAGATATTTTATTTTGGCAAAGAAAATAATTGGTGGAGTGCGGGTGACACTGGTCCATGTGGCCCGGATACTGAAATGTTTTATGTTACAGATACTCCTGCGTGTGGTCCAAATTGTAGTCCTGCCTGCGATTGTGGTCATTATGTAGAGATAGGCAACAACGTATTTATGCAATATGTTGTTAAAAATGCTGGCGATAGACCAGAACTTTTAGAGCAAAAAAATGTTGATACTGGTATGGGTTTGGAGCGTAACGTTGCAGCACTTAATGGATTTAAGTCTGCTTATGAAATTGACGTTATGAAAGGTGCAATCAATGTGCTAGAAGGTATAAGCCAATCAAAGTATGAAGATAGTGAAGTTTCAACAAGGTCTTTTAGAATTGTTGTTGACCATTTGCGTGCAAGTACATTTATTTTAGGTGATGAGCATAGGGTTAGTCCATCAAATATAGGTCAAGGCTATGTTTTAAGACGTTTAATAAGACGTGCAGTTACTTATTCAAAAAATATAGGTACAGACTTAAATCAATTAAATAAACTTGTTGATTATTTTGTTGATTACTACAAAGATGAATGTCCTATTCTTGAAAAGAACCATGAAATAATAAACGAAGAACTTGCAAAGGAAGTAAAAAAGTTTAATAACACACTTAATGCTGGTTTAAAAGAGTTTAACAAAGCAATATCTAATGTACAAAACGGCATTTTAAGTGGAGATGTAGCATTTAGATTGCATGATACATTTGGATTTCCAGTAGAACTTACCGTTGAACTAGCAAGTGCACAAAATATTAAAGTTGATATTGATGGTTATAAAAAAGAAGTTGAAGCACATCAAGCATTATCTCGTGCAAGTTTAACTGCTGTGTTTAAGGGTGGCCTTGGCAGTCAAGGAGAAATGGAAACTAAATATCACACATGTACTCATCTTGTTTTGCAAACACTTAAACGAATGTTTGGAGAGCAGGTTGAACAACGTGGTAGCAATATTACTGCAGAAAGAATGAGATTCGATTTTAACTTAGATCACAAAATGACAGAAGAAGAAAAAAAGCAACTAGAAGATACAGTTAATCAAAAGATTGCAGAAGATTTGCCTGTTACATGCGAAACAATGACACCAGAAGAGGCGCACAAAAGTGGTGCAATAGGTATTTTTGACACAAAGTATGGTGAGCAAGTTACTGTATATAGCATTGGTAGCTATGACAGACAAATTTGTGGAGGACCACACGTAAAACACACAGGAGAGTTAGGGCACTTTAAACTTGTTAAAGAAGAAAGTAGTAGTGCGGGTATTCGCAGAATTAAAGGGGTATTAGAATAATTTAAAAAGCTTGCAGACTATCTGCAAGCTTTTTATTGATAAGAAAAAGAGTAAAGCTTTTATTTAATACTTTAAATATTCATTCAGTAATGCATTAAAATACTATGCTAAAATTTATTATTTTTACTATTGATTTTATAAAATAATATATGATATAATATTATTAATAAAGGGGTGAGTTATGCAATTAATGAAAAAAATATTTAATGCAATACTAATTTTGTTTGGTATATGCGTAATGGTTGTGCTTTTTGCTTTTGCTATAATGATGATTTTTCATGTAAGTATGTTTGGATATACTTATGTAAGTTATAAAAACGGGACAGAATTGCAAGCAAGCTTTGATGTAAATAATTTAAAAACTATTGATGTTTCTACTGCGAAAGTAGATATTATTGTAGAATACGACACAACTACTGGTATTACAGAAGGTAGACTAAATACTATTGCAGATTTTCAAGGTATTTTAAAAGATGATGTAAAAACAATTAGCTATGTTAATACTCCAGCAGTTGATGAAAATGGCGTGCTTAAAATAGAAACTATTGAGCCAGAAGGTTGGTATTTTAAAAATAGTAGTTATATTAGGATACTTTTACCTAATGACAAAGATATAGATAGCATTATTGTTGATACTGGTGCTAAAAATGTTAGTATTGGTGAAGATGATAACTTTGTTGTTAAAAATTTAGAGATTACTGCAAGCAAAAAGTTTTTAAACACATCAATATCTATTGGCGATAAATTAACAGTAAAAGAAAATTTAACTCTTAACACAAATTTTGGAAGGATTGTAGTTAATTCTAAAATTGATGGTAATGTTACGGTAAACAGCAAGGCTGGTTCAATTTTGATTAATTCATCAATCGGTGGAGATTTAGAAGTTGTTGGTTCAAACCCTACTGTTGAAGTCGGCACTATTCCGGGTGGCTGGCGTAACAAAACAAGTTTTACGGTTGAAGAACTTAATGCTTTAACACAAAGAGATATTGAAGGACACGTTACACTTCACAATATTACAGATGGCGGAAATATTAAAGTTTCTGGAACTATTAAGCAATCTGCTTTTATCAGTGCTCCTTATGTTCAGTTTTGGGCAAACAATATATTAAATGGCATAAATTGTGATAGTGGTGCAAATAATATTAAAGTATTTGGTAATATAGGAATTTCTGGAACAATAGAAAATTGTAATTTAAATGTTGGAGATGGCAGTTTATTTGTAAATAATTGCTATACAACCATAAATAAAGTTCTTGCAAATAAAGGTGACGTTTACATTGCAAATGCATTTAATGATGTTACGATAGAATCTAACAATGGTGATGTTTTTGTTAATTTTGATAAAAATGTTATTGGTAAAAAATTAAATGTAATAAGTAATAACAGAAATATCAAAGCAACAAATATTTCGGGTCTTGTAAATCTTTTTGCACAAAGAGGTTCAATAGAAGCGACATTTGTAAAGATATCTGATGGTGTAAATTTGATAGAAGCTCAACGCAATGTTAATGTATTGGTTAATGATGGTCAGCAATTTGAATTAACTACAAAGGCAAAAGCAGGTAGTATTGATGTTGAAATGTTACCACTTGTTTACAAAAACTTTGATGGTCACACAACTGTTGATGGTTGGAAAGTTAGAACAGATATTGTAAACAGTGATGGTTCAACATTAACCGCAAAATTGCAATTAAAAGCAAATGGTAATGACAAAATTACTGCAAAGTTTTTAGAAGTATAAATCAAAAATTTAAAAATACACTTTTTAAAGAGTGTATTTTTAATTAACTATATAAAGATAT
>CAMOCI010000002.1 GCA_946610635.1 uncultured Clostridia bacterium
TTTGAAAAAGTTTTTGAAGTTGGACCTGTTTTTAGGGCAGAAAAAAGTTATACAAATAAACATGCAACAGAGTTTACAGGTTTTGACTTAGAGATGAGTTATATTAATTCGTTTCATGACGTAATGGCTATGGAAGAAGAAATGATGCAATACATGCTTGAAAAAGTTGTTGCTAAATACGGTGATGATGTAGAAAGACTTTATGGTATAAAGTTAGAAGTACCAACAAGACCATTCCCTGTAATGAAACTAGCAGATGTTTACAAAGAACTTGAAGAAAGATATGGCTTTACTGTGCCAGATAGTGAAAAAGATGACTTGACAACAGAAGCTGAAAGGCTTTGTGAAAGACTTGCAAGAGATAAATTTAATCACGAATTTTTGTTTATTACAGATTACAGTGCAAAAAAGCGTGCGTTCTATCATATGAGAGACGAAAAAGGCAACCCACTTGGCTACGACCTTATTTGGAAGGGCGTAGAAATTACGACAGGTGCACAAAGAGAACATAGATACGAACAGTTAAAGAAACAAGCAGAAGAAAAAGGTCTTGATAAAGACGTTAAGAACTATTTAAAATTCTTTATGTATGGCTGTCCTCCACATGGCGGTTTTGGAATAGGGCTTGACCGTGCAACAATGATAGCACTTGGTATTACTATTAAAGAAGCAGAATTTATCTTCCGCGGACCACGCAGAATAGAACCATAATTTAATAAACAAAATTAATTATTGTTAATAATATAATAACAAAAAAATGCAAATAACAATTATTTGCATTTTTTGTTGTACATTATAAAAATATATTCAAAAAAATTTAAATTTATTTTGATAATATTTCCAGCTTTTTAATAAAACAAAAAAGCGATATAAAATCGCTTATTAGTTAGCAAAATATGTATGTTTTACAATCCATTTTTTAAGTTTAATTGCAACCCAAAAAGCATATATGCCAAGCGTGATGATTGTTAATAGTAGCCATTTAATCCATTGACCAAACAATTGAATTGCTTTGCCATCAAAAGCTAAACGTCTGCCTTCTATAACAGTATGTTTTGTTTCCCAGTTATAACTTATACAATATGCTCAAGGTAAACAACTACCAAGAGTTAAAACTGTAACCAAAAATCCTAAAATCCTATAACCAATTTTTTGAAACAAACCACCGTCAAAATAAGAATTATGTTCCATATTACTCCCTCCTATTATATTAAAAACATATTTTGACATAACCAGTCAAATATTTTAACGTATATTACAAATTACTATTTTGTAAATATAAAATACGATATTAGTTTAATTGTAATAAAGCAGTTAATATCATGCACATAGATTATTAAAAAAAATATCCAAAAATATTTAATTTATAGTTGACAACGTGTAAAAAAAGTGATAATATAACTAGGTGTTTGGGGGTATAGCTCAGCTGGCTAGAGCACCTGCCTTGCAAGCAGGGGGTCAGGAGTTCGAATCTCCTTATCTCCACCAATGGTGACTTGTTCACCATTTTATTTACAAACAATGGCAATACCAGCCAATTAAATATAGTCACATGGTAAGACAAAGGCAACATTTTTCATATTTTTCACCCCTCCTTTTGTGCCTTTGTTATCAGTGACAATACAATTGCTGTTTTGTTTATCAAAGCACGCAGTTTTATAAATATAACAATTAGCATTTTTGCTTAACATAAACTAAATAAATATTGGCTCAGCTGGCGCGACGCGTAAAAAAAAGTTGCCAGTGGCAAGTTTTTAGCCAAAGCGTAAGAAACTTTATGTTTCGCCGGAAAGAGCACCGGTCTGCTCGCCAACGAAGTGCGTACGAAACGAAGTGAAGTGTAAGGCGGGGAGCCTTATTATAAAAAACAATTAAATAGATAAAATATAGGGATGTAGCTCAGCTGGTTAGAGCACCGCTCTGATAAAATAAAAATAACCAGAAAAACTTAATATTTGACAGTTGATAAAGTCACTAAAACAAACCTTAGGGATGTAGCTCAGCTGGTTAGAGCACCGCTCTGATAAGGCGGGGGTCGATGGTTCAAGTCCATTCATCCCTACCATAAAAAAGTTCGATATTTCGGACTTTTTTTGTTTTTATTTTATAACTAATTTTGTATCCAAAAATCAATTGCAACAAATTTTATGCCAAATTGCAACAGTAAATGGTATAAAAATATTCAAAAAAAATGACCGATAGTTTAAAATCTAACTATCGGTCTAATTCTTTCTAAAACTGCCGAAATTTGATACATTTGCAACAAATTGCAACAGTAAATATTCTTATTTATCAAACAAACTTATTTGAATATTGCCATTTTCCTCATTAACTTTAACTATGTATCTATCAGGGTCGCACTCACATTCCAAAAATTCAACATTAGGGGCAAGAACTCTAAGACATTGTTTGTAATAAACTTGCTTGTTTGTAGGACGAAGAAGTGCAATGCAATCTTTTGCATATTGTTCCCAATCTTGCCACTTGTCATATCCCATATAGTTGTTTAGTTTTCCAATTTTGTAATGGTCAACTGAGTCTTGTTCCAAAGTTTTTTTGATGAGTTTCAAACTTTCTACAGGTTCAATTGTAGGCTCAAAACTTGCAAATGTCTTTATGCCATTGTCGTGCAAAGTTTTTAGAGTTTCCAATCTTTCACTAGGTAAACTTGCAAATGGTTCCCACTCTTTTGATTTTTTTTCATCCAAAAATGTAAGAGTTGTGCCAACTGTTATTCTATCGCCAAATTCTTTGAATATATCCAAATCTCTTAGCATTTTTTTGCCAACTTTTGAAAGCACTGCAACAGGCACTTTGTAATAGTTTAACATTTTCAAAACTTCACGCACTGTTTGTCCATTGTCTGCGCTGTCACAATAGCAATCTCCAACAAAAGAAAGCAAAACTTGCTCTGTGTATTTGTTATTCTTTAAATCTTTTTCAAGAAGTTTAAGCAAGTTTTTTCGTGGCTCTGGTTTGCCAAAATAATATTCACTTTTCTTTTGCAAAGTGTGTGGTGCATAGCAGTATTTACATCTATGACTGCAACCAATATATATGTTCAAAGCATAGGGGCTATATTCTCTTGCCATTCCACAGGGTTTGTAAATTATACTCATATATAATATTATATCATATTTTTATCCAAAATTAAATCAATTCACAATAAAATATCCATAGTGTTTATCAAATTTATCTCTTATTGCATAATAGTTAACTTCTGTAATCCCATATTGTGATAAAAATTCATAAAAGAATTCTATTGCTCTTGCATTAAAAAGTGATGGCGCTTTATCATAAAAATGCTTAAAATTACATTCTTGCTTGGCAACATTTTGAATTTTTGTAAATTCATTTGTTATTGCTGTATATATTATTATCGTGCCTTTTTGCAAATCATTTCTTGTAAGTAATTTTTTATATAAATCAAACGCTATCCCATAACTATCACAATCAATAACATTAAATTGTGATAAATCAATGTTATCAAAAACTTGTCCTGTATCTGCATTAAGATTTTTGCCTTTGTTCTCTTGAATATCTATTCCAAAATATTTATCAGTTTTAATATTATTCCACAAAACATTTCTTCCAGCAAATAGGTCCAAAACTTTAACTTCTTGCAAATTTTTTATCGCTTCTTTTCTTATAAAAATTTTATTCGCTATTGATTTATTATCTGTTTTAGTTGATTGTAGACTCAATTTCAACACCTTCCATTATGTTTAATCTTGCGATAATATTTGCGATTTCATCATTTTTGTTAATATCTAAGCTTATCAAATAATGAACCTTTTTTGCTGGCTTCAACAATCTTTTTTGAACACGAATGCAAGTTTTAAGATATTTATCAACATCAATTCCAAAATTAGTGAAATCAAACTCTTGCAATTCTTTTAATTGTTGAAACAGTATGCCATCATCAAAACCTGTTTCTAGATTTGTTGAGTTGTGAGCAATCACATACGCTTTTTGTTCTTCCTTTGATAAATGGTCAAGTCTAACACAAGGTAGTTTTGTGAGCCCAGCAAGTTTTGCGGCTTCAACTCTTCCATTGCCTTCAAGCACAATATTATCTTCTCCAGCAATACCCAATGGATCATTAAATCCAAACTCCTTTATTGAATTTGCAATATGTTCAATTTGCTGCTTTGTGTGAATTTTACTATTTTCTTCATAATGATTTAATTTTTCAATGTCTATATATTCAATCTTTAAATCTTCCATTTTTTTTCTCCTATCTAAAAATCAAAGAACACAACAACTTTCGCTATTGTGTTCAATATTTATCTTTTTCGTCTCATTTCTGGAGTAAGTCGCAAATCTTTTAATATTTTTTCTAAATGTTTATTGCAGTCAAGCCAAGTTTTATAGTGTTCATTTTCTTTAACCATAACTTTTGGAGTTTTGCCATCATTACTAATTCCAGTCACAATTCTAATATATCTTTCTGGATTTTTGTTGTATTCTTTATATGCTCTATCTCTAATGAGTTTTAGTTGACAATATTGCCAGACAAGTTCTACATCAGTAGGCGATAATCTATACTTTATGCTTGCTTTGAGTGTTTTAACAATATCTTCATAAACAACTTTTTCTTCATCAGTTAAGTATTCTGGTACCTCTAAAATTTCACTATTTATTCTTTCAGTTTCAAGTGCAATTCGCTTGTTATTTTCTAATATTTCCTGTTGATATCTATCCATATATTTCTCCATAGTTAAATGTTTTGTGTACACAAAAAGATATCATATAATTTTTACCAATTCAAGATTTTATGTCATCATAACTACATTTCCATTTCATAATCTCTTTGGCGTTTTCGTTTCTCTTCTTTTTTAAGTTCTTCTCGTTCATATTGTAATTGTTCTATCAATTTATCAATATCTTCAAGTGTTGGTCTTTTATATTCTTCTTCAACAATTGGCTTTTTTATTGGATTTGAATTAAGTGCAGGTTCTTGCTTTTGCATTTCAATATTACTATTAGTTTTATTATCGTTTGAATATTCTTTGTTGAATATATCAGTTGCTTTTTGAAAATATGATTTATCAACACTGTTGTAGGTTGTGATTGTTGTTTTCACGGATTTATGGCCTAAAAGTCCTTGTATAACTTTTGGGTTTTGATTTGCTTCAAAAAGTGTATTTGAATATGTATGTCTAAGTCCATGAAAATGAATACCATATTTATTTAGATTATACTTTTTCAAAAATCTTTCAAATATACATTTTGTTCCGTGATATGTTCTCACACTTCCATCATTATTTCCAAATACTAGCATTGTTGGCTCTATTAAGTTTATATTGTATGTTAAACTATCTTGCTCTCGAATAAGCTTGTATTCTTTAAGTGCGTTTATCAAAATGTCTGGCATTGGAATTTCACGAACAGAACAAATTGTTTTGGTTGTGCTGATAACTGTTTTTCTTTCTATAATCTTTCCATTGCTATCAAATTTTGGAACTTGTGTTATTGCTTTTTCAACCTTTAATGTTTTGTTTTCAAAGTCAATATTGTTCCAACTAAGTGCAAGAACTTCTCCTGCACGAAGTCCTGCAAACATCATTGTTAAACATAATGGTTTAAGAAATTGGTTGTTTTCTAAACATTCAATAAACTTATGTCTTATATCTTGTGGAATTGCTTTGTAAACATTTTCACTATCATATATTTTCTTTTCATTAGATTTAACTTTTGTTCTTGTGACTGGATTTGTTATTGTTAGTTTATTCTCAATTGCATATTCAAAAAACTGATTAAGCAAATGTTTAATCTTTTTTACTACTGCCAAACTATATCCATCATCAAGCATATCATTGAATAGTTTTTGTAAAGTTATATTTGTTATTTCATCTAGTTTCATATTTCCTATTTGTGGTGAAATATGTAATTCAAAGTTTCTAAAATTTCCTTCAAACGTTCTTGGAGTGACAACACTTTTTTTGAATATCAAAAGCCATTCTCTCATCAAACTATCAAAGTTTGAGTTTTCTACAATTTCATAATTTTGATTTGAAATTCTATTTGTTAAATCTGTGAGTTTTTTTGATACTTCAAGTTTTGTTTTTCCATATACTGCTTTTCTTTTAATCTTTCCATTTTCATCATATCCTAGTGTTGCCATTCCAGTCCAAAGTCCATCACTTCTTTGATATATTGAACCTTCATTGTTTGCTCGTCTTGTTTTGTTATATTTTCTTCTAGCCATTGTTTACCTCCAAGTTCGTATTTTGTGTTGTTTGCCAAGTAACAAAGTTAAGAACACTCACAACCTGTCTTTTGCCAACTTTTGTTGTTGGAAAGGTTTTACTCCTAAGTAAATTTCTTATATTGTCTCGTCCTAGTCCAGTTATCTTAATTAGGTCTTCGCAATCCAAAAAATCTTTGTTGTATTTAGTTGAAATTCTTTCAACTTCATTTTGTATTAAATTGTTGATATCTATTTTTGTATTTGTATTTAATTCCATATTTTTATTCTCCTTGTAATTAGATTTTTGTTTATAAAATTTGCATCTTTTTTAATATTAGGGCACCCCCGAAAAATTTTCATTTTTTGGGGAAAGGAACAACCGACCATAAAGTCAATATTGCATAGCAATTTGACCAAAGGGAGAGTTGTGACGCGGCTTGTCTGGGTATCCCAGCAAAAGCCAAAAGTGACGAGATTGTAATTAAATTTAAGTGGGACAATAAAAAAGCCAGTATTTGCTGACTTTTCTCCCACTTATTTATTTAATTGCGTCTCGCTTATCCTGTATACTAAAAATTATTGTTAAATAATATATTCAATAAAAAATAAGCCTTTAAAGACTTATTTATGAGTAAGAATATTTTGTTTACATTATAAAATTATATTTTTAACTATATTAATAACTTGGTCCAATTCACCAATTTTTTTAAATCTATGATCTGCGCCTTCAATATAAAATAATTTATAATCAAGAAAATTGTTTTTATAAAAATTTTCATTTTTTGAAACATTAACTATATCATCTTGAGTTCCTTGGATAATATTAATTTTATCTTTATATATTTTATTTTTAAGAGAATTTTTTTGCAATTCGTTTAAGAAATTCATGTTAACATATAATGGTTTTTCAAATCCAAGATTTAATTTAAAAAATATATTCAAATCATTTTTATTATATCCGTGTTCTGGTAATATTTTTTCAATCAATATTTCATCCATAAAAATTGCTGGACATCTAAGAATAATATTATTAAATTTAATATTAGTCTTGCTAATGTAATTTAAAAGAACAAATGCACCAAAACTTGTTGCGAATACAGATATTGGAATGTTATCATATTGCTTTTTTATTTCATTAATCACTTTATCAAGATATAAAAAACAATCACTTAATTTTATACAATCGTTGTTTGTATTATTTCCATGACAAGGCAAATCAAAAGCTACAACCATGACACCATGTTTGCTTAATTCTTCTGATATACTTGTAATTGTAGAGCTTTCAGCATCACCTGCAAAACCATGTATAGCCAAGATTACTTTCTTAACAATCATATCAGGCTCAAAAAACTTATAATTAATATTGTCTTTTTTTATATATTTTACTTTCATAATAACTCATCTTTTTTATTAAATAATTCATCTACATTGTTTTTGCTTAAAACATGTTGTGGATTAATTTTTGTTAAATATTCTTCTGCGCTAGGACCCACTCCATTTTTACCCACTTTATGTTCAAAAAAATATTCTTCTGGTTTAATATAGGTCATTTCCATTAAGTATCGTCTAAAATCAAATCCTTTTTCTTCACAGGATTTTTCTCTTTCTGGGTCCATAATATAGTAATCTCTTCCTGAACCCCTATCATATTTTATAGCAGTTACATAATGTAAAAGAAATTTGTTTTTACCTGGCAACTTTGATAATAATGTTTGAGTTTCTAGTCCACTTGTTTCTAATAAAATTCTCGCAGCTTCAGTGTAACTGGCACACATTGCCTCTCCTAACACTAAAGCTCCGTAAGCTGTCCTATAAATAAGTTCACTTTCTGGTATTTCAGGTATTTCCTCACGAAAAGCATCAAAATATGATTTTCTGACTTTTACATTGTTTTTCAAAAATTCATTAACTTTAAATATTTTTTCTGTATCGTTTCCATTAAGCAAATCTAAGCCATCCACAATAGTAGAAACTCTATCAATTAAATTTCTAAACATATTTTCATCATAGAACTCTATACCGTGCACTTTTTCCTCGATTACTTTAGAAGAGATGTCTGCAATTTTTTGTTTATTCATAATTATTCCCCAATTTAAATATAATATTTTTTTTAATAAAAGTCAATATGTATGTATAAGTTGATATATTTACATACTGATCTGAAAATCTTCAGCATCTAAAACACCTTCTTCAATAAGTTGTTTGATATGTATTTCTTCTAGCTTTCGCATAAAGTCCTGAAATGCTTTTATGGCTTCATAACTATACTTCATTGAGAGATATATGCATTCATCAAATAGCTTGAGTAGTTTCTTTCTTTGCATTTGTTTTTGGTATTTATATCTAGCATCTAATTTTAATCTTTCTATTTCTGCAAACTTAACATCTTTTGCTTTCTCAATGATTATGTTACCTAGTCGCCTATACAAATCTCTCATCATTTTGTCACCAACACTTTCAGTTGGATATTTGCAGTCATTTCTTCTGCAATAGTTTTTTATCATCTCATCTTTTTCTTTAACTATATCGTCAAAATCTAGTTTGTATGACAAAATATTTTTGTCGTGGTTAATTATATAGTTTGATATATAATCAATCTTAGAATGTAATTTTTCCATTCCTGCACTGTTATAAAAGTTTGGCGAATTCTCTGGCAATTCATTTGCAATTTCAAGTAGCATTTCTTTGAGTTTAATATTTGAAATCTCATTTTGTTCTTCTCGCATACTTTTTTTAAGTTGTGTTCTAATCTTTATTTCTCTTGCTTTGTAATCGGTTGCACAAAGTTCAATTTCTGCTTTGAACCTATCCATTGCATTTAGTGGTAGCTTGCCTATTGAAAATGCTTTTTTGCCTTTAACATTTCGCAAAGGTTTTTTTTCAAAAAATATCAAATGAATATGTCTGTTGTCTGTGTTCTCGTGAAGTCCGGCAAACCATTCCATATTCTCAGGTTTTAGTCCGGCATTTTTGAAAAACTTTGGTAGTTCTTTCTGCAATATATTTTGAGCTTGCTCATAGTTTGAACACCATTTCTTTCCAAACTTTTCTTCAAAAGATATGACTGCACTCCAAATAACCGATTGAGTTTCTCGCAAATCTTTTCTTAGGCTTGAAATTTCAGTTCGGTCAAGTTTTCCATTCTCGTTAAATATGCCACTTGACTTTGTATCATTGTTTGCATATTCAACATAATCTAAGTTCTTTAAATCTTTAATTCCAGTTTCTACATACTTTACATAGTCGTTATACTTGTTTGATGAATAGTAATTTCTTTGGTCTTGCTTGGCTTGGTCTTCATAGTGTGGAAGAAGAAAGTCAAGCATAAAATTGACATTTGGTGTTTTGTTATCTGCCACACAAAATCTCCTTTGCTTTTTTATCTTTTATTTCTTCTAGTTCATATTCATCATTTGGAGTATATTTCCATTCTGGAGTATAACTTCTTAAATTTATTTCTGTAGCTTTGGTTAATATGTTTGTGTTGAGAGTAATCAATTTTTGATTTGCTATTATTTCTGCTTGATTTTCTACAAAGTTTATTTTTTGATTACCTTCAATTTTTTCCAATCTCTCATCAACACTTTTCATATATCTTCTTATCTCTGAAAAGTTAATGCTTTGATTGAGTTCGTTGTCTCCAATCAGTTTATCGCAACCAACTAGGATAACGAACTTGAGTGTATCGTTTAGACTAGCAAAGTTTTGTCTATATCTTTCAATAACCTTTTGTATTTTGTTTAGTTCATCATCGTAATACACTCTAAAAGTAAATTTTTCTTTGAGTTCTTTTGTCTTAAGTCTAGACATATTGTTCACCTTTTCCTTTAAGTATTTTTGTAAAGGCAAAGAGTTTGATATTTTACACCTCCCATATTTAGATTTCACAAAGTAAAGAATATGCTTTCCGGACTAACATATTTGACATCGACGAATATGTCCATCACTTTTTGCGTGACAACAAAAAACGGCCTACAAGGTAGGTCGTAATTGCATTTTCATTGCCTTTACATTTTTATATGGACATTTTTTGCTCAAAATTTTAGGCTGTAATTATACGAGTTTTAATTTTTTGCATTTTTTTTCTGGAAATTTTTGATAAATTGGGTATTGACAAGTAGATTCCGGGGCTGATAAAATTAAAATGATTTAAAAACAAAGGAGGTATATATGCAGTTTTTAAAGAGAAAATCAATTTATGCTTCATTGATTTTAGTTTTAATACTATCTTTATCATTCATGCTCGGAAGTTATTTAAACTCGTCAAATCAATTAGCAACAAGAGAAGTAGATGTTGATAGTATAGGCACATTATCATATGAAGAAAAAGTGGAAAAATTACTTAATGACTTTGATATGTATTCTTATGAATTTAACGCAAACACTCTATCGTTTAATGGTGAGATTACTAGATCTGTAGGTTATTTTAGTAAATTTGATTTTTTGAGTACGACAACAAATAGTGAAGTTACTCAAAAGTATTCCACACAACTTGATTTAGAAGAAGAAAGATTTGTTTTAATCATAAGTTATTATCAGAATAATGAGTTGATTGAAAAAACAGAACAAGAAACTACTCCAATTTTCGATAGTGAGAAAAATGACTACTTTATAAAGCTAGATAATGGACAATTATTATCAGTTTCAGAAACTATGAACAAAAATAATATGGATAATTGTATAGCATTAGTAGATGATGCTGCTGTATTATTGACAGCCGCCCTAGCTCTTACAGTTGTTGCCGCAGCACCATACATAGCAAATGTAGTAACGACTGTAGTAACTCAAGTTATTAGTTGGGTAAGATCATTCTTTTGGTGGTTAAGAAGTTTGTTCGTAAAAACAGTTGTAACAACGGTTGTAACTCAAGTTGCTTCACCATCTATTACAATTGCAAATACTACATATAGAACAGAATCTAAAACAGATGAAGATATAAAAAAATTAAATAGTTCACTTTATTTTGCTGCATTCGCAGATCCTACAAATGGTAAAATGTATTTGACAGTCATTCCTATTGAAGAAGCTGCTGCGGTAGCAATATTAAATACTCCGATAGTGGTTCCATGTATTGGAGATACAAGTAGGACGATGATTGCTAGTACTTATACATTTAATGAAGGCAATGCTTTGAAAGTAGCAAGTGTGGCAGGTTTGAATCCGAGAACGCCAGCAGGATGCCCTGAAAAACATGGTTCGATTGGATACTTTAGGCATTATCATACAAGTGCAATGGCAATAACTATTGGAAAAAATGGGATCAAACAAGAATCTAACCCACACTCATTTTTTGGATTGTCTATTATATAGGAGATGATTACATGTTGATTGATTGTGATTTTAGTGTTAGTGTTGATAGATTGAAAAAATATTTTATTACAAGGCATAATTTTGTTGAAAATAATGAAATAAAAAAATCAGACGATAAAACAATAGAATATGAATTACACCTTATAAATAGAGATAATGTAGTTAAATTTGATTTGATTAAGCAATTTAATGATAATGATATAGATGTTACTTTGAATGGTAATTCATATTACATAGGATTATATTCACTTTATCTTGGATATTTTCTCAATAAGAATGACCTTATAAAGGCAAATTTGCTTGATTTTATTCAAAAAGCAGATAAAGAAATGGCAGAATACAATATATAAAATTTTAATTTTTAATATGATAACAATTTCAAACAAGGATTAGTGTGAAAATTAAAAATTGGGAAAATCATGTTTATAAAAAGTATGGTGCTGAAAAAATTGAAAATTTTAGTGACTTAAAAAACTATTTAACAAGTCCTAAAAATTATGCACATAATTTTACTCCAGGAGAAATAACTGAAGGCTATATAGAAAATGATGAATTTTATAGTGCCTATGTTTTTGATGAATATAAAATAGCAAACAGAAGTTTTATGACTTACAGAAATACCTGCTGGACAACAACTATTGTGTTTTTGGCATCAAAAGATACAGTAAACATATCGAATTATTTTATACATACTGCTGGTGGTTTAACAGAAGAAGAATTATCAAAATTTTACAATGACATAAATCCTATGAAATGAGATTTTTACTGGATTAATATTTTGGAGAGATAGATATATGAAATACACTGATAATTTAAAAGAAAATTTAGTAAAAATGCGTCAATATTTTGTGGATAAACTTGATTTTGAATGCATTGATGGGGAAAATTTGTATGAAGATAAAACAATTGAATTTGAGTTATATTTGATACAAAGAGAATTAAACTTAAGAATATTTATTGTTAAACATTTTAATGATGACAAAGTAGATTTTACAATAAATGGAAGACCGAATATTGCAGAAAAGTATTATGATTATATAAACTATTTTCTAAATCCAGAAAATATTGATTCTTGTTGTAAAAAAAATGTTATTGACGAACTTAATGAATATTTTAGGGAAAAATAAAATGAATAAAAGCAAAAGAATATTTTTAATAGTTTCATATGTAATGTTGGGGATGCTATTCTTTTTCAATATTTGTGCAAGTGTTTATTTTTATACAACAAATGATACAGATAGAATATTTGAAAATAATATTTTAAAGGTTGTTGAAGTAAAAACATCTGATGATGAAATATCTTGGGGATATGCTACTGGTGCATTTATTTCAAACAATGGCAAAATTTTGACAAACAAACATGTTGTGTTTAATTCATCAACAAACAATAATTATCAAGCCATAAAAGTTAGATTAGCAACTGTTGATGAATGGATTGATGCTGAGATTTTGCAAGTAAGTGCAGATTATGATTTAGCAATAATAAAAATAAACATGACAAGCACAAGCTATTTTAAAATTGATACAAATGTTAAAAATGGTGAAAGTATTTACACTATTGGCAATCCTAATGGGTTTGGATTATCATTTGCAAGTGGTGTAATATCTAGCAATTTAAGAAATGTTATTTATGATGGTACGACAATTCAAGCGATTCAAACAAGTTTGGTCATAAATGAAGGTAATAGTGGTGGTCCTGTATTCAACAAAGCGGGGAATCTGTTAGGGCTTATAAGTTTTAGACTAAAAGATAAAAACAATGATGTTATACAAGGTGTTTCATTTGCAGTACCTGCAAGTGTGATAAATGATTTTATATTAAATTAATTTTAATAAATAAAAAGGGCTGAAGCCCTTTTTATTTATATCTTGAATTATTTATCATTTTAAGTTTTTTTTTGTTATTATCTTTTTGTCTACTTTTATATGTTTCTAAAAATGCTGGTTTGTATAGTTCAACAAAGAAATTAGTCACTTTTTCATCAAAAACATTTGGCAGAACTGTTTTGATTTGTGATATTGTTCTTTTATCTTTATCGTTGTTTTGAGTATCAAATACGTATTCCACTAGATTTGGTATTAATTCAGAAATATTAAATTTTTTTTCAAGGTCATCATTGCCACTAAACCACTTAAAAAAGTTTCTTACTTCTTTATTTGCAAGTAGTCCAAAATTTTTTATCGGCTCGTCAATCTTTATCCCTAGTTTTTCACTTATCTTTATTTGTTGTGGAACTTCTTTAGTTAAATTATATATATCATTGTTCTTAAACTCAATTTTTTTGATATCTAAATTTTCTGCATTTTCTTTTACTTCTTTTGGTAGAGTAAACATTTTAGTGCTTTTGTAGTAGTCAGTATTTAAAAAATCCGGGTCGTTTAATAGCAAAACTCTCAAATGGCTTAGAGTAGTAGCTTTTTGTTGTGAAAATTGTGAGTTGTCTAGTTTTAAGCTTTTTGCAATTTCACTAGCTTTGTATCCAATTTTGTAATACCACCAAAGTATTTGTCTTTCTTTGTATGGGAGTTTATGGCAAATATGCCAAACAAGTTTGTTGAATTGTTTATTTTCATAGTTTTCTATTGTGTTTGATTTTTCATCAGCAATAAGTTCGTGATATGTAAGATAGTTTTGCCCATCAACACAGGAGTAGTCATCAAGTGACAGCACAACATTTTCTCTATACCTTTGTCCTTGTCTGCTTTGTCTTCGGTCATCAGCTTGCATAAACTTTGCAACTTCGTCATTAACTTCAAGTTCAAGCATTTTATGGTTAATTCTATCATAATATTTTATCTTTCGCATACACACCTCAAAAATCAAAAGTGTTTACACTTTAATTTTATCATCGATAAAATATTATACATTTCAAACTATGACACTATTTTTGTCATATTTTGTCTTTGTTTGTAAAAAATCTTACAATTACTTAATAAATCACTTTTTGTAAATAAATGTAAAGTATGAAAAAAGACAGTGCTTAGCTGTCTTTTGTCTTGTATTAAATTATTCTTCATACTCCAAAATCATTATTCCTTTGTTGTATTCATGACCATTATTGGAATAAGAAGTGTTTTGAAGTTCAACAATTATATGAATTGTTTCAGAATTTATTATGGTCATTGTGCCACTTTGTTCTAATCAATCGTGTTGGGTGAAAGAAATTGAATTGTTGTTTATATAATTCCAAGAAATGCTATATTGCGAAGATTGTTCTGGATTACTCAAATCTGTTAAGATAAGATTGCCTGTGCCATTAGCATAAAATTCATAATCAATTTTTTGTCCTGCAGGGATGTAAGTGTCAACTTTTGATAAGCCATTATAATAATCTTCTCTCACCATATTAAACTTGCCCAGTTTAACAGCATCAACTCTATATTCAATTGTGGTAACTTTGTTTTCATAAGTTATTGTCAAATCTTTTTTGCCAACAGTAGAACTATTAAAATTCGTCATACTTTTGTCGAGACCTATATCTTTTGTTGTATCATCTTCGTAAACAATCTTTATTTTTGCACCATTTGCATTAAAACTCTCGCCAACAACAATGCTTTTGGAAATTATAGAAACATTGGAAATAACACCTGCTGAATTTTTTGCAGATGATTATACTAATTATGAAAATGATAAAGAAATTTTAGATTTATTAAAAATAATGTCTAAGGATAAAAGAGAAAATTTGTTATCATTTATAAAAAAGTGAACAACAAAAAAGAGCTTGCACAATAAAAAGTGTAAGTTCTTTTTGTTTGATATTCAAATCATAAATTATTTGCAATTTTTATTTGACAACAATTTTTCAGTTTCTTTTATGCTTGTTAAGAAATCTTTTTCAACTTGCGTTAGTTCTTCAAAGCCTTTTTCTTTGTATTTTTCATATTCTTTGAGTGCTTTAGCCTCAGCTTCAATTTGACTAACTTTGCCAGCGTCATTCAAAAGTGTTCTGTGGTTTATTGAAATAAAGTCATCTAGTTCTTTCATCCAATCTTTCATATACATTGGTCTTTCTTCAATTGCTTGTATTTCTGCAATATCAAAATATGCTGACACCAATCTATTCAAAACTGCAATTTCTTTTTCGTTCAAATAGTTTTTGGCAACTACAACTTCACTTTTTGTTGGTCTTGTTCCCTTAAAGTTTGTTAGTCCCATAAATGGTAATTCTGCATTTGCTCTTGCTTCAATAACTTCAGCGGCAGTGTTGCCGTGAGTTGCATAGTGAAATTTGTTTTGCATTGCTTTGAAAAACTTTTGTGCAGTTTCTGATTTTCCATCATAGTCAATACTTGTTGCAAACAAGTCTAAAACTTGTCTATACAAGACTTTTTCTGATGAACGAATATCTCTAATTCTTTCAAGAAGTTCTTTGAAGTAGTTTCCACCACCAGCTTGTTTTAACAAGTCATCATTCATGGCAAAACCTTTAAGCAAATATTCTTTTAGCACTTTATTTGCCCAAATTCTAAATTGAGTTCCACGAAGTGATTTAACTCTATATCCAACAGAAATGATGACATCTAGGTTGTAGAACTTTTTGCTTCGATTAACATTTCTACCACCTTCATTTTGAACTTGTAAGAAATCCTTACAAGTTGAATTTTCCTCCAATTCACCTTCGGTATAAACATTTGAAATGTGCATTGTTATATTTTGTGGTGTTGTTTGAAAAAGTTCTGCCATTTGAGCTTGTGTAAGCCAAACTGTCTCGTTGTCATATTTAACATCAATTTTTGTTTGTCCGTCTTCTGTAGTATACATAATAAATGAATTATCTTTTGCTACAATCTCATTTTTTGTCATTTGAAAACTCCTTGCTTATAATGTGATTATATCATATAAACTCATAAAACAATAGCAATTAACAAACTTATTCAATAAAAATGCAGGGCAGTTCTATATCGTTTTAGGTAGTTTCAGGTCGCACAATTTTGTCTAAAAATGGACATTTGCAACAAATTGCAACAGTAAAATCAAATTGCTACTGTTGCAGTTGCTTTTTTGATGCTCGTTTTGGACAGATTTTTGTGGCACTTCAAAGACCGAGAGCACTACTCACATTACTAGAGAACCCCATTCTGATAAGGCGGGGGTCGATGGTTCAAGTCCATTCATCCCTACCACTTTATAAAAAGCGCTCATTTTAAATGAGCGCTTTATTTATTTTTCCAAGTTTTTCACTTTTTCAATTTGCCTATGATTGCTGTTAATTTTATTTTGGTTTAAAATTTTTATATCATCAATAACCAAAACATTTACTTTTTTTGTATATGCCGTGCAGGTATCAAGGGCTATAATATCTTTTGTTACAAATGGCGTAAAGTTTTCTTTTGGTCCAAATTCTTCATAAAGTTCTGGATTTTGTGCGTGCCAAAGTGCAGAGCAGTGCCAGTGTCCACAAACTATTGTTTTGTTTGGCTCAAAAACTTTGTTTTTAAACATAACAACAGGATTTTGCCATCTGGCATCTTCCCATTTTTTCTTGCTTGCGTTTCTCCAATTTTTATCATATTCTTTTGTGTTTTCTTTTGTAGGTATCCAACCGTGTACAAAAATATATTTTTTAGTTTCAAAATAGTCAATGCACAAATCCAAAACTTCTTGGAGCCTTGTTATTTTTGCTATCTTTTTTAAATTAAATTCAGTTATTTGCCAGTCTGGATATAAGTCAAGTATTGTATATGCTGTTCCATTTAATAAATCATGACGCAAATTAAAATTTCTATCAATCATTTCCTGCATCAAGTCTTCATGATTACCACGAATTAAAATAAACTTGTTTTTATGTGAAAGTATAAAGTCTATTATTTCTTTGGGTTGGTGACCCCTATCAAAAAGATCTCCACAAACAATAATTTTATGTTTTGGATTATTTATATCAAAACCTTGTTCTTTTAACGCATATTGCCATTCATCATAAAAGCCATGAATATCCGCACAAACAAAATATTTCATATATGCTCCTTTTTATTTTTGTAGTTTAATCTAATTTTACTATATTTTTTTCTTAAAATCAACACTAAAATTAAACACGTAATTTATTTAATATTGATGTTTTATAAAAAAATACGGATAGTTATTGCTATCCGTCTTTTGTTATTATTTAACTATGATGTTTAAGATTTTGCCTTTGATGTAAATTACTTTAATAATTTGCTTACCTTCTACATTAGTACTTATCAATTTATTATTCATAGCAAGGTCTATCACTTCTTTTTCTTCTGCATCTTTGCTTGCTTGTATTGTTGCTTTATGTTTGCCGTTTATAGAAACAGGAATTTCTATTTCGTCGTTCACAAGCATTTTTTCATCATAAGTTGGCCAAGTTTCATATGCAAGAGCATTATTATAGCCCAAAATATTCCACATTTCTTCGGTTATAAATGGAGCAATAGGGTTTAAAAGTTTAATCATGCCTTCTGCCATATATTTAGGTAAAACTTCTTCTTTATAACAAGCATTTGTAAACACCATAAGTTGAGAAATTGCTGTGTTAAAGTTTAATGTTTCAAAATCGTCGGTAACTTTTTTAACTGTTTGATTGTAAATTTTTTCTAAATTTGGGTTATTTTCTTCTTTAACTTTGTTATCTTCGATAATTAATCTCCAAACTCTTTCCAAAAATCTTTTTGCACCTTCAACGCTTTGTTCATTCCATGGCTTGTCAGCTTCAAGTGGACCCATAAACATTTCATAAAGTCTTAATGTGTCGGCACCATATTTTTTAACAACGTCAGTAGGGTTTATGCAAAATTCTGGAAACCTTTTACCCATTTTTATACCATTTGCACCAAGCACCATACCTTGATGTACTAATTTTTTAAATGGTTCTGCACAAGGGACCAAACCTTTATCATGCAAGTAATTATTCCACATTCTAGAGTATAGCAAGTGTCCAACTGCGTGTTCTGGACCACCAATATAAAGGTCAACCGGCATCCAATGTTCTAGTAATTTTTTATCAGCAATTTCTTTATTATTTTTTGGATCTATATATCTTAAAAAGTACCAAGAAGAATCTGCCGAGCCCGGCATTGTAGATGTTTCTCTTTTTGCAGGTTTTCCGTGATATGTTATATTTA
>CAMOCI010000003.1 GCA_946610635.1 uncultured Clostridia bacterium
CCCCAGCGCTATCTCCAATCATAAACACGTTTTCAAAATTTGCCTGTAAGTTGTATTTAAATAAAAACTCTTTGCTATTTTTTTCAAAATATTTTATTGCTTTAATACAATCAGCTATGCAAGTTCTTATGCTAACTTTTGGCATTAAACGGTAGTTTATATTAACAACAATATAACCATTACTTGCAACTTTTTTACAAAAACTTGTATATCCGTATTTATCACCACCGCACCAAGAACCACCATGCACATAAAAAACAATAGGCAATATTGTATAATCTTTTGTTTTAGGTAAAATCAAATCAAACTTTTGCAATTTGTTTGCGCCATAACATATATTTTTCTTAACAAAAACACCTTTAACTTTTTTGTAATGTGTAAAAACTCTAAGCCCTAGCTTAGTTAAATTTCTATTCTGTGCAAGTTTAAATTTTTGCACTTGCTTATTAATTTTTTTTGTTAATTTTGACATTTTTCACCAAATTTTTTATATTACTATTTTTTATATTTTTAAAAAAAATTATAAATATATAAATTTATAGTTGACTTTTGCTATTGAATTATGATAAGATGTAACGTGCTTTATGTATAGCAAAATCTTTTGCATGCATATAAAACTGAATTTATGTATAAATTCTATCACATAAATTTTAAACACACAACAGAATAAAAAGATTTAATTGAAGGAGAAAATTAGTCGATGCAAGAAGCTCTCAAAATCAAAAAGGTAAAGTATGGCAATGCAGAACGTTACAGTTTTGCAAAAATTGATGAACTTGTTGAGCCACCTTATCTTTTAGAAATTCAAAAGAAACCATATAAGGAATTTTTGGAAAAAGGAATTGGGGAGGTGCTTGACGAATATTCGCCTATCGTTGATTATAGCGATAAAGCAGAATTGTATTTTACCGGCTACAATGTAAGTGGTCAGCCAAAATATACAAAGGAAGAGTGCCGTCGTGCACGCCAAAACTATACTGTGCCTTTAAAAGTAAATGCAAGACTTGTATTAAAGGAAACCGGTGAAGTTATTGAGCAAGAAGTGTTTATGGGTGATATTCCTCTCATGAGTGAGGAAGGCTATTTTATTGTTAATGGTGTAGAAAGAGTTATAATCAGCCAAATCATCAAAAGTGCTAATGTCTACTTTGAAAAAACTATTGACAAAACAGGTAAAAATGTAATCACAGCAACACTTCACTCACCACGTGGAACAAGACTTTCTGTTGAACAAACACATAATGACGTTTTAAAAGTTATTATCAATGCAAACAGCAAAGTTAGTGCAGGAGTATTTTTAAAAGCATGTGGCTATACAAACGAGTCTATTTTAGAACTCTTTGATAATGATCCAATAATTGCAAGCACGTTAGAAAAAGAGCCACAGATTACTGAGGAAGAAAGTTTGATAGAAATTGCAAAGAGAACTCGTCCTAGTGAAGTTCCTGATGCAAATGCAACAAGACAATATTTGTTTGATACATTCTTCTCTAACCTATATTATAATTTTGGTCTTGTTGGAAGATATAAATTTAACAAAAAATTAGCATTAGCAAGCAGAATTGCCGATAAGATTGCTGCCGAAGATGTTAAGGTAGGTAGCACAGTTCTTGTTAAAAAAGGTGATGTTATCTCTTACGATGTAGCATTACAAATTCAAAATAGTGGCATTAATGAAGTTAGAATTATGCACAACGGCAAGCCACACAAAATTATTGGTAATGCTCGTGTAGAACTAGCAAAAGTTATAGACTGCAAGCCAGAAGCACTTGGTATTGAAGAAAACGTTTATTATCCACTTCTTGCAAGTATTTTAAAAGATAACAAAACAAAAGAGGCAAGATTGGCTGCTATAAAAGAAAATGCAAAAGAACTTGTTACAACTCACTTAACAGTAGAAGACATCATTGCATCAATCTCTTACATGAGAGATTTGGATATGGGTCTTGGTGAAGTTGATAACATTGACCACTTGGCAAATAGAAGAATTGCCACAGTTGGTGAATTATTCCAAAATGAATTTAGAAAAGGCGTTGCAAAATTAAGAGATAATATTAGAGAAAACATGCAAAGTCATGAAACAAGCGAACTTTCTCCATCATCACTTATCAATGCACGTCCTATTAACAAGTATTTAAGAGATTTCTTATCTAGTGGACAACTTTCTCAAATTACAGAAGACTTTAATCCTGCATCATCATTAACCAACAAGAGAAGAATATCTGCCGTTGGTCCTGGTGGTATTAAGAAAGAAAGAGCTAGTGCAGAAGTTCGTGATATTCACTATTCTCACTATGGTCGTATTTGTGCAGTAGAAACACCAGAAGGTCAAAGCATTGGTCTAGTTAATGGTCTTGCCGCATATACAAAAATTAACAAATATGGTTTCCTCGAAACTCCTTACAAAAGAGTTGTTGATGGTAAAGTTACAGATGAAGTTGTATATTTGATGGCAGACGAAGAAGAACATTACAATATTGCTCAATTTGTTGAGCCAGTTGATGAAAACAAACAATTTATTAACGCAAGAGTTTTGTGTAGAAAGAAAGGTAATTATGAAGAAATACCTGCTTCAAAAGTTGATTTTATTGATGTTTCTCCAAGACAATTTATCAGTGCAACAACATCATTAATTCCTTTCCTAGAAAATACGGATACTGTTCGTGCACTTACAGGTAGCAACATGCAACGTCAGGCTGTTCCACTTCTTAGAGCAGAAAGCCCTATCGTTGGCACAGGATTTGAGCATAAAGTTGCTATGGATAGTGGTGCTATGGTTCTTGCAGAAGAAGATGGTGTTGTAACTTATGTTGATGCACGAGAAATTCACGTAAAATCTAAAAATGAAGAAAAAGTTTACAGATTAACAAAGTTCCAAAAAACAAATAAAGAAACTTGTTATAACCAAAAACCAAATGTTGTAAAAGGTCAAAAAGTTAAAGCTGGTGATGTGTTGGCAGATGGTTTCAGTACTCAAAATGGAGAACTTGCTCTTGGTAAAAATGTTACAATTGCATTTATGAATTGGGAAGGTTATAACTACGAAGACGCTATTCTTTTAAACGAAAGATTGGTTAAAAATGATACATTTACTTCAATTGCTTTAACAACAGAAGAATGTGCTGTTCGCTCAACCAAACTTGGTGATGAAGAAATCACAAGAGATATACCTAACGCACCAGAAGATTTACTTAAAAACTTGGATGCCGATGGTATTGTTAGAGTTGGTGCAGAAGTTAGACCAGGTGACTACCTTGTTGGTAAAGTTACACCTAAGGGCGAAACCGAACTTACTCCAGAAGAAAGATTACTTAGAGCAATCTTTGGAGAAAAAGCAAGAGAAGTTAGAGATAATTCATTAAAAGTTCCACATGGTGGTGGTGGAATAGTTGTAGATGTACAAGTATTTTCAAGAAAGAATCATGATGAACTTGAAACAGGTGTTAATCAACTTGTAAAAGTTTATATTGCCAAAAAGAGAAAAATCTCTGTTGGAGATAAGATGGCAGGAAGATACGGTAACAAAGGTTGTGTATCAAGAGTATTGCCAGAAGAAGATATGCCATTTATGGCAAATGGTCAAGCAGTTGACGTTGTACTTAACCCACTTGGTGTTCCTTCACGTATGAATATTGGTCAGGTTTTGGAAGTTCATTTGGGATTAATTGCAAAAACACTTGGATGGAAAGTTGCAACTCCAAACTTTAATGGTTGTAAAGAAAGCGATATTAAAGAGATGCTTAAAGAAAATAACTTGCCAGAAAACGGAAAAGTTCAACTTTATGATGGTAGAACTGGTGAAGCATTTGGTGACAAGGTTACAGTTGGTGTCATGTATATGATTAAACTTGAACATATGTCAGAGACTAAAATTCACGCACGTAGTATTGGTAGTTATGCCCTTGTTACTCGTCAGCCACTTGGTGGAAAAGCCATGTTTGGTGGTCAAAGATTTGGAGAAATGGAAGTTTGGGCACTTGAAGCATATGGTGCAAGCCACCTTCTTCAAGAAATGATTACTGTAAAAAGTGACGATGTTCAAGGTAGAACAAAAGCATACGAGAGTATTGTTAAGGGCGAGCCTATTGCAGAGCCTGGCATACCAGAGAGCTTTAAAGTTATTGTTAAGGAATTCCAAGGTATTGGCCTTGACGTAAAGATACTTACAGAAGACAACAAAGAACTCTCTGTTAGTGAGTTTGCACCAGAAGATGAGCAAATTACAAGAGCAGTTGAAAATACACTTGAAGATATTGAAATTGCAGACGACAAGCAAGAAATTGAATCAGATTTTGAAGATAACATGGAGTCAGGAATTGAAGAAGACTTGTTTGATGATGAAGACTTGTTTGACGACGAAGATATGGAATAATAGGAGATAAAGCGAATGTTTGAATTAAGCAATTTTCACGCAATAAAAATTGGCATTGCTTCGCCAGAAAAAATTAGAGAATGGTCTCATGGAGAAGTTACAAAGGCAGAAACTATAAACTATCGTACTCAAAAGCCAGAGCCTGATGGACTTTTTTGCGAAAGAATTTTTGGACCAAGAAAAGATTATGAATGTCATTGCGGAAAATATAAAAGAATTAGATATAAAGGACTTATTTGTGACAAGTGTGGCGTAGAAGTTACTACAAGCTCTGTTCGCCGTGAAAGAATGGGTCATATAGAACTCGCAACTCCTTGTTCACATATTTGGTTTTTTAAAAACAACCCAAGCAGAATTGGTACTGCGTTAGATATAACAGCAAAAAACTTGGAGCAAGTTTTGTACTATGTAAACTATATAGTTCTTGACCCAGGCAAAACCAATTTTGAATATAAACAAATAATTAATGATAGAGAATATCGTGAAGCAGAAGAAATGTTTGGTGTAAACAGCTTTAAAGCCAGCATGGGTGGAGAAGCTATCAAGCAACTTTTAAGAGAAGTTGATGTTGATAAAGAAGTTGCAGAACTTACAGCAGAAATGCACCAAAGCAAAGGACAAAAGAAACTTAAAGTTGTTAAAAGACTTGAAGTTTTAAGTGCCTTCCAACAAAGTGGTAATAAACTTGAATGGATGATTATGGATTGTATTCCAGTTATTCCACCAGATTTAAGACCAATGGTTCAACTTGATGGTGGCAGATTTGCTACTAACGATTTGAACGATTTGTATAGAAGAGTTATAAACAGAAATTTACGTCTTAAAAAGCTTATGGAGTTAGGTGCTCCTGACGTTATTGTTAGAAATGAAAAAAGAATGCTTCAAGAAGCAGTTGATGCATTGTTTGATAATGGTAAACGTGGCAGACCAGTAGTTGGTGGTAGCAAGGGTAGAGAATTAAAATCTATTGCTGCTGCACTTAAAGGTAAGGGTGGACGTTTCCGTCAAAACTTGCTTGGTAAACGTGTAGATTATTCAGGACGTGCCGTTATTGTAATTGGTCCACAACTTAAGATGTATCAATGTGGTGTTCCAAAAACAATGGCTCTAGAATTATTTAAACCATTTGTTATGAAACGTTTGGTAGAAATGAACCAAAGTTACAATATTAAGAGTGCAAAACGTATGGTAGAAAGAGAACAACCTATCGTTTGGGATATTCTTGATGAAGTTATTAAGGACCATCCAGTGCTTTTAAATCGTGCTCCAACACTTCACAAACTTTCAATCCAAGCATTTGAGCCAGTACTTGTAGATGGCAATGCAATTCGCTTACATCCACTTGTTTGTGCAGGCTTTAATGCGGACTTTGACGGTGACCAGATGGCTATTCACGTTCCACTTAGTTTGGAAGCACAGGCAGAAGCAAGATTTTTAATGCTATCTACAAATAACATTGTAAAACCTAGTGACGGTTCACCAATCGTATCACCACAACAAGATATTGTTTTAGGCTCTTACTACTTAACTATGGTAAGACCAGGCGCAAAGGGAGAAAACTCTTGCTATATTGATGAAGATGAAGCAATGATGGCTTATCAATGTGGCGACCTTCATTTGCAAGCAACAATTTTTGTTAGAAGAACAGGTGAGTTTGATGGCAAGCCTATTTCAAGAAGAGTTAAAACAACAATAGGCAAAATTATATTTAATAGAGTAATTCCACAAGATTTAGGCAAAGTTGATAGAACAAATCCAGATACTTGCCTAGATTATGAAATTGATTACAATGTTGGTAAAAAACAATTAAGCGAACTTGTTGGTTTAATTTACAGAAAACATGGCACAACAGAAACAGCCAAGACACTTGATAAAGTAAAAGAACTTGGTTATAAATATAGTACACTTTCTGGTATTACAATGAATATATTTGATATGATTGTTCCACCAGAAAGAGAAGAAATTATTCATAAGGCAGAAGAAGAAACAGCAACTAACGAAAAGTTATATCGTAGAGGTCTTTTATCACTTGATGATAAAAAGAACAAAAACATTGCCGTTTGGGAAGAAGCAACAAATAAAGTTGGTAAAGCTGTTCAAGAGCATCTTGGAGAGTTTAATCCACTTAACATTATTGCTGTTTCAAAAGCAAGAACAAATCCATCACAGTTAAATCAGGTTTGTGGTATGCGTGGACCTATTAGTGCAACTGGTGGCGAAAAAATTGATATTCCAATTAAATCAAATTATAGATATGGTCTTTCTCCATTTGAGTACTTTATGAGTGCCCGTGGTGGAAGAAAAGGTCTTGCCGACATTGCTATGAAAACAGCCGATGCGGGTTACTTAACACGTAGACTTGTTGATGTTGCCCAAGAAGTTATTATTACAGAAGATGACTGTTTTGAGAATTTGGGTGAAAAAGTTAAAGGCATGACAGTTAGCGCTATTGTAATTGATAGTACAGAAGTGTTATCACTCAAAAAGAGAATTGCTGGCAGATATTCAGTTAATGAAATTGTTGACCCACAAACAAAAGAAGTTTTGGTTGAAGCCAACACAATGATTACTGACGAACAAGCAGTAGCTGTTGAAGAAGCTGGTATTAAAGAAGTTACTATTCGTACAGGTTTAACTTGTAGATGCAGACATGGCATTTGTGCAAAATGTTATGGTAGAGATATGGCAACAAGCAAACTTGTATCTATGGGTGAAGCAGTTGGTATTATTGCGGCACAATCAGTTGGTGAACCTGGTACACAGCTTACCATGAGAAACTTCCACACTGGTGGTGTTTCTACTGCAAGCGATATCACAACCGGTCTTCCACGTGTTGAAGAATTGTTTGAAGCACGTAGACCAAAAGGTGTTGCAGTTTTAAGTGATGTTTCTGGTAAAGTTTCTATTAATGTTATTGATAAGATAAACGAAGTTGTCGTTCATAGCGTAGATGGTGATGTATCATACAAACTTCCTTATGGTAGTGATTTAATGGTGCAAGAAGGTGATGAAGTTTCACCAGGTTCACCACTCACAAAAGGTTCTATATATCCAGCAGATATTTTAAGAACACAAGGTATGAAGCAAGTTCAAAACTATCTTATTAACGAAATTCTTGGCGTTTATAGCCGTCAGGACGTTGATATTAATCCAAAGCACTTGGAAGTTATTATCAGACAAATGTGTAGAAAAGTTCAAATAGAAGATGCTGGTGATACAAAATTATTACCGGGCGACTACGTAGACATTAACACATTTGAAGACGCTAACCAAGAAGCACTTATGAATGGAAATGTCCCAGCAAGTGCAAAGCCATTGCTACTAAGTATTACAAAGGCTTCACTTAACACAGAAAGTTTCCTTTCTGCCGCATCATTCCAGGAAACAAGTGCAGTGCTTACAGATGCATCTATCAAAGGTAAAGTTGACTATTTAACAGGTATTAAAGAAAATGTTATGATAGGTAAACTTATCCCAGCAGGTACTGGTATAAAACAATATCGTGACTTAATGCCAAAAGTTATCAACAAAGCTTTTGAAGAGCACGATGCAAGCATATTAGATTTTGATAATGTAGAAGTTGAAGCACAATCAGAATAATAAATAAAAGTCATAGTATATACTATGGCTTTTTACATACTTAATAAAAGTATACAAGTATGTTAGTTTGATTTCATATTTAAAATTGGTATAAAATCAAATATTATTTTATAATCATAGGCAGTGTAAAAATTAGTAATACATATCTTTTTTTTGTACATAATCTAAAAAAATCACTATTGACATTTTTATTTATTTGAGTATAATATCATAAGAGGTATGTATGGAGTTAAATAACTTAATAGAATTAGTACAAGAAAATGGCACAACACTTTCAAAAAAAGTATTAAAAGATGCCATTGCTTTTGCAAAAAAAAGTGGTAGTGCAGAACTTGCTTACGAGCTTGCTTGTGTAGTAGAAGGTAAAGAAAGACAAGATATGGAGCAAATTGTTTTAAGAGCAAAAGAGCCAAAGTTTTGTTATTTATTTGCAAAAGACATCCCAGGTGCAGATGTAAAAGCTCATGAACAGGTTATATTAAATCAAAGAGATGTAAAATATGCTGTTGAGTTTGCAAGTGATATACCTAATATAGATTTGTATAAACTATTTGACATTGTTATTTGCTCAAAAAATCCTGAATATGCATATAAATTTGCACTTGAAGTTGATATTACTGAAAAATTAGAAAAAAGCTTATTAAAAGATTTAACCTTATCAACCAAAGTTAGTAAAAAACTAAATTTAGATAAGTATACTGATGCTAAAATAGCTAACGAAACTTATAAATCTGAAATTCATAGACTAGCTTTGGACAAAACTAAAAAAATTATTGATATTTTACAACAAATAGTTATTGATTCTAATGATTCAACTTATATAGAGTTATTCAAAAGAGATATTGATGGTGCTGACACAAAAAAATTAAGTTTAGCAAAAAGTAGAATTGTTAAAGCATGTAAAACTGTAAAAGTAGATAAAGAGTTAACTAAATAATTATTTACAAAAAATTTTAAAAAGGGTATTTACAAACACAAATTGTTATGATATAATACACATATAACAAGGAGAAAACATATGAAAGTATTAAACCAAGCAGAAAAAGAAATCGGATTGATGTGTCGTGAAAATGCTAGAAATAAGGACGCCGCTGAAAGATTTTTAAATAGATATGAAAGAAAAGTTCGTGACAAAGCTTTAGATAATAAAAAACAAAGTGTGAGAGAACAAACTGAAGAACTTAGATGGAATTAATATAGAACTGCCTTGAATATAGGGCAGTTTTTTGTTTTTTTAGTATACAATCTAATTAAAAAAATCTTATTTTAAGTAATTATTAAAAAATAATTTTTAAAAATTTACAAAATCATTTTTATTTTTAAAAATGTTATGATAAAATTATAGTATAGTAGCTGTTGGAGGATAAAAACAATGCAATATACTTATCCAGCTGTGTTTTATTATGATGAAGAATATAGTGACTATGCTGTTGAGTTTTCTGATATTTGTATCTATGCTGAGGGAGATACAATGGAAGATGCTTATAAAAATGCACAGGGCTATTTGATTGCGTATTTAGAGACTTGTGAAAAATTAAACATAGCACCTAACAAACCAAACACTTATGAAGATTGTTTAAAAGATCACCCAAATGGCAAAATTATGCTTGTTACGGTTGATTACGAGCCAAAAGATAAAAAACAACAATCACAGCAAAAAGAATTTGCATCTTTGCAAGATGATTTAATTGAAGATATAGAAGAAAATTTGAATTATGGAGAAAATCCAACGATCAAACAATATGTAGAAAACCATGTTTATGATGAAAAAAAAGATATAATAGATGATGGCAATGATGATTTTGGATTACCAGAAATAGAATAATACAAAGTTACACTTTTGTGTAGCTTTTTTTAATAGACAAGAATATAAATATTTCGTTTGTTTTATATAAATTAATAATTATAATTTTGGCTTTAAAATAAAATTAAAGCAACTATTGCAAAATAAAAAATAAGTGATATAATAAAAATATGGGTAATAATAAAGAAAGAGAAATAATAATAAAAAAAGCTACAAGGCGTAATCCATTTAGTCTGGTTTATGAGCAAAATGGAGTAGAAAGATTTTCTAACAACTTGGTTAAATTAAAAAAATATAGTGTACAAATTAGAACAGAACTACTTGCTTTGCTTTATAAAAATTTTTTTTATAGTGGTGATGCAATTGGTGAAGCAAAATTAAAAATGTTTGAATTGTATTATGAAAGGTTTATGAAAGGCAATGAAAAAGATGAAAATAAATATGCTGGATATTTAAATAATTGCACTGATGACATATATTTTTATCATGTTATGCATTTATTTGGTTGCTTAAAACAATTAAAAGAACAAGGAATGGATTTTGAAAAATTAGATAATGATACTAAAGAATTTATCAATTTAACAAAGTCATTAAAAAAAGATTGCGGCATCGATGCTAATTTTAATCCTGAAAGATTTTATGATTGTGATAGTATAGCATATTTTAATAATGAGCCTGATTTAATATATTCAAATAATCAGTTAAGAAAAGATATTTCTAGAAAAATTAAATATTATTTAAGAGATATAGAAAAACTTGTTGAAAATAATAAAGAAAAAGCTTTATAAATCTTAAAAATATATGTTTATATAGCATTTAAAAACCCCTTAATGATTGTGCGTCATTAAGGGGTTTTTGTTATTTTATTTTTCAAATGTTAAAGAATTTTTATTTAAGTTTTTCTCTTCTACATATTTTGCTGATATAGTGCTAGTTTGCAAATTAACTTCATCAATAGTAAAGTTAATTTTATCACCCAAAATAAATTTTTTGTTACCATATTTCAAAGTCAATCCATCTTTGCTAATTTTGTAAGATTGCTTATTTTTGCTCAATTTTTCAATAGGTATATACACATTTATTAAGCCATCTTTTGCTGTAACCTTAATACAGTTAAATACAAATCCAGAGATATACCCATCAAACATTTTGTCTTTTTGTTTTGATGCCCATAAACAGTTTAAATATTTATTACTTTCACTTTCTGCCTTATCTGCTTTCATTTCTTGTTTGTTTATTTGTTCTGCAATAAAATCTAAACCATCAACATCATACAAACAGCCTTTATTAAGCAAAATATCTTTAATCATTCTATGGGTTACCAAATCTGCATATCTTCTTATAGGAGAAGTAAAGTGCATATAGCCCCAGTCATTTTGCTTTATGTTTAAACCAAAGTGTTCTATATCATTTTTTGTGGCTGTATATTTTGCGTGAGATAGTGTCTTTATTGCTTCTGCCATGAGATAATCTTTCATTGGGTGATTTTTTATTGTTTTTAAAAGTCCATTATAACTTTCCGTTGTGTTATGAAGTTCATAATTGACATTAAATGCTTTTAATAGCGTTATGAAATTATTTATATCTTTTAAATTTGCAGGTTCATGGGTTCTAAAAAGTCCTATTAGTCCACGTTCTTTAAAAATTTTAGCTACAATTTTGTTTGCAAGTATCATTCTTGTTTCAACAACTTTATGAGAGTAACCTTCCACGGCAGATTTTATATCAACAACAATCTTTCCGTCTTTGCTAAAAATGTATTGTGGTTCATTGCTTTCAAATTCTAATGCACCAGAAAACATTTTTTCTAAAACTTTTGTGTTTTTGTACATTAAATCAATTTGCTTTTTTGTTTCAGCATTTTTAATCTCATAGTTATCTTGTGATAAATGCGTTTTTTCTGCTTCATCATAAGAGTATGATTTTTTAACATTAATAACTGCAAGTTCAACTTTAGGGTCTTTTATTTTTAGAGAATTTGTAATTGTGCAACTAACAACAAGTGCTAGTCTAGGCTTGTTTTCATCAAGTGAAAATATACCATTTGATAATTCTGGTGGTAGCATAGGATAAACACCATTACCCAAATAACAACTATTGCCACGCTTAAATGCTTCTTTATCTAGTTCGCTACCAAATTCAACGCCACTAGAAACATCTGCGATTGCAATATATGTTTTAAAGCCATTTTCTGTAATTTCATCATATATTGCATCATCTTTATCTTTACAGCCTTCTGGGTCTATTGTTAAAAATGGAATATGGTCTAAATTAACTCTGTCTTTTTTTTGTTCATCTGTCACATATTGAGGAATTGTATGTGCTTCTTTAATTACTTTTGGTGAAAACTTATTTGTAAAGCCATATTTTTTGGCAATAGCAATATTTTGACTAATTGGGTCATTAACTGCTCCAAAAATATCTAAAATTGTGCCGGTAACTTTTTTATCTTGTTTTTGTATTTTTACAAGACAAGTTTTACCAAGTGCTTTTTTTGCTATTTCATTTTGCTCGATTTCGCAAATAGGAAGTTTGTGGCTATTTAATTTAACATACATAACACCACTTTCGTTTTTAACAACAGTGCCAAGTATTTGGTTGTTTGTTAAATCGTTTTCAAAAATATTCTCATCTTGTAAATTTTCTTTCACTTTTTTAAGTACTATTTTTCCGTTATCCAAAAAAATCTTTTTTTCTTTTACAAGGTTGTTTAATGCCTTTTCAATTTCTTTTCCTTTTACACCAAAAAGCTTAGATAGTTTATTTCTAACATATCCAAAATCTTTGTTAAAAAGGTTTTGCTCAACCATTTCAATATAAAGTTTTTTTTCTAACTTCATTTTTCCCTCATTTATATATTACCATATATAAAAAAATATTGCAATACACATTTTATAAATTCTATTTATATAAAAATGTATAATTTAATCGTGTTAATAAAACACTTTTTATCTATAATAAAAAAACATGAAAATATTAAAAAATCATTTTACAAAAGTGTTGACTTTTGTTTTTGTTTTTGCTAAAATTACTGCGTAATTTGCAATTGCAATTTTTTTATTGCAAAAAATCAAGTTGCTGGGGTAGTGCCTCTTGCTAAGGTAACGCTTCATAAGATTTACAAAATGGTCATACTACATAGTTTTGTGTTGCGACAAAAATGTGTGTGTTTCCATGGCGTTTGTCTTTATATGAATTTAACCTTGGGTTGAAGGTTAGTTCATCCGATTTTTTAAGGAGGATAAAACATGCCAACAATTAATCAACTTATAAAACAAGGCAGAAAAAGAGCCGTAAAAAAGTCTAAAACTCCAATTTTAAATGAATGCCCACAAAGAAGAGGTGTTTGTTTGAGTGTTACAACAACAACTCCAAAAAAGCCAAATTCAGCTTTAAGAAAAATTGCCAGAGTTAAACTTTCAAATGGTCAAGAAGGTACCTGCTATATTCCAGGTGTAGGTCACAACTTGCAAGAGCATAGTGTTGTGCTTATTCGTGGTGGTCGTGTTAAAGACTTGCCAGGTATTAGATATCACATCATCCGTGGAACAATGGATACTGCTGGTGTTGCTGATAGAAAACAAGGCCGTTCAAAATATGGCGCAAAAAAATCAAAGTAATTAGTTTCGGATGAAACATAATCTATCAATTTAGGAGGAAAATATAATGTCAAGAAGAAATGCTGCAGTTAAAAGAACAGTTCTTCCAGATCCAAAATTTAACAGTATTGTTGTAGCAAAACTTATAAATCAAGTTATGATGTCAGGTAAAAAGAGCATCGCTCAACAAATTGTTTACAGCGCTTTTGATAAGGCTGGAGAAAAACTTGGTATGGAAGGTTTAGATGTTTTCAGCAA
>CAMOCI010000004.1 GCA_946610635.1 uncultured Clostridia bacterium
TATAACATAAATAATGGTTGAGCCAACTGTTGCAGCACCAAAAATTGCTGTTACAAGATTAAAACCAAAAATGCCAACCAATCCCCAATTAATAGCGCCAATAAGCACTAAAATTGAAGCAATTATATTTGCAATAATCATTTTCATTTCCTCCTACACTGGTATTTTGTGCAGTATTAAAAATATTATTAAAAAAGTTTAACTAAAAATTTTAACAAAACATGTATTAAAAAAATCACTTCTGCAAAGTGATTTTAATATTTTTAAGTTAATAAGTTGTGTCAATAATTTTATTCAAACTTTTTGCCACAATTACTGCAAACAGTTTCACCGTCTTTTAACTCCGTGCCACATTTGTCACATTTTTTCATGTTCACTGTGCCGCCTTCTTTTGCAATGTTACCCTGTTTAATACTACCTTTTGTAGCAGATAATGCAAGGCCTATCCATGCCCATCTTATGCCAAGTGGCAAAAGCACCATGCCAGCAAGCGTTAATATAATACCAAACACAAGTTTTATAATGCCTGCTGTTGTTGATATTGTGCTAATGCCTGCAACAAGTAAAATAATGCCAAATACAAGCCCTGCAACTGCAAGAACTATCATTGCTATGCTAATACCTATTAGCCAACCTTTTTGCTTTTCTATACTATTCATAATAAATCCCCTTTAAAATATATTTATATATTTTGCAATTCAATTAAGTATTATTTCATTAACTGTTTATACCTGTAAACATACTTGATATAATAATTCCTATTATTATTAATACTGGTATCAATATTACAAGCGCTATTTTCCAGCCAGATTTTGGCGTGTTGCTATCAACACCGCCAGTTTGACCATTCATATATGTAACATAATTTTTGTTTTTATACTTATATTCAAATCTATAAACTGGCAAAATATGATATTGATATTTCTCATCACATACATTTGTATTAATATTTAAGTAATTTACTCCATCATAGTAGTATTTACTTAAAATATCTCGCCTAATTGTAGTATTCAAAATATCTTTATACGTACTTTTACAATCTGCAACTTCTTTATCATATTGCTCTACACTATAACCTAAAATAAACGAATTGTTATATGGTTTTTTGTTATCAAAGTTGTACGGCAAAAATCCATGTAACTGATTTTGAGTTATATGAGAACTACACTCCACAGCAATGTTTTTATAAGTATACTTCCAATCACCCGATATATGAAAATAATCTCTTACTGTACGACTATTACCATCGCTATCCCTTTCAGTATGTTCGGTATATAACTCTCCGCTATAGTTGCTAATTGTGTTTGCATCAAATGTAAATGCTGGAATGTATATGCCTTTGATTTGATTTTCTGGCAACACTTTTTTAAATTTGTTTGGCGCAAAAAATCTTTTCTTAATAGTGTTGATAAATTTTTTCACCTGCATCGCGTTCATCAAAAGCAAATGGTATTATTGCATCTGGCTTTAAACCAATGCTGCTATCTTTGCTAACAACAAGCGCTGTGCCACAATATGGGCACGTTTTTGCAATTTCTAGCTTGTTTAAAACCACATTTGCACCACAATTAGAACATTTAAACACTTTGTTTTGCTGTTTATATTCCCTGTACTCTTCACTCTCTTTTTGTTTAACTTGGTTTAAATCATGATACTTGATTTCGCCATCACAGTTTATTGCATAACTTGATTTGCAGTTTTCACAAATCAAACTTTGAAATTTTGGGTTAAATTTTAGATTCCCGCCACAATTTTTACATTTTGAAAAATTGCTATCTATCTTTTGTTCATTCATTAACTAGTCAACCTTTTTACCGCAGTTTGGGCAGTATTTTGCACCGTTTTCTAATTTTTGACCACACTCTGCACAAAACTTTGCTTCTTGCTTTGCTCCGCAATCTGGGCAAAATTTTGCATCGGCATCAATTTCTACACCACACTCAATGCATTTTTTTGATGGTTTTGTTTTTTTCTTATTTTCTACCTTTACAGTATTTGTTGTGTTTAAGTTGCTTGCAAACAAATTACCAATTGCACTGCCTGCCCCTAGACCTATACCAAGACCAGCCATATTACCACCACTTGTGTTTTTTGCAGCATCACCCATAGCATCGGCTGCCTTCATTTGAGTATATGTGCCCATCTTGTCTTCCAAAACTCCCAGTTTTGTTCTTTCATCAAGCGCCTTTTCAACTTCTTCTGGCAAGCTTAAGTTTTCTATAACACAATTTGTTATTTTTAAACCAACTTTTTCAAATTGTGGTTGTGCACACTCAATAATAGTTTGACCAAACTCTTTATAATTTGCTGCTAAATCTAATGCCGAAATTTTACTTTCTGCAATAGCATCAGTAACACCTTCTATAATAAGTGGTTTTAAGTATTCAGTTACATCTTCAAGCTTGTAAACTTGATTTGTGCCAAATATTTCTTTCATAAATAGTTTTGCATCATCAACTTTAAATGAATAAATACCAAATCCCCTAAGCCTTATGTTGCCAAAATCAGCATCACGCATCATAATAGGATTTTGTGTACCCCATTTATTAGATGCAAATTGTTTTGTGTTTACAAAATAAATTTCTGCCTTTATTGGGCTATTGCCACCTGTTGGTAATGCAAGTAACTTTGTTATGACTGGTATGTTTTCGGTTGATAGTTTGTATGTGCCTGGCGCAAAAATATCTGCAATCTCTCCTTTATGAATAAAAAGAGCAACTTGGCTAGGTCTTACAATCAACGTACTACTATTCATAATTTCATCTCTGTCTGTTAATGGATATCTATAAACCAAAATATCCTTTGAACTATCTTCCCATTCAATAACTTTTAATAGTTGTTTTTTACTAAATAATCCAAATAATCCCATGTTATTCTCCTTGTTTTAATTATATTAAACATACAAAATAAAGTCAAACAAAACTAATTAAACAACTTTGTTTAATTAAAAAAACTGCAACTAGTTGCAGTTTAAATTACATAGAAAACTCATCATCTTCATGTTTGTTTTGTGGATAGTACGATAATAACTCCATTTGACTAGGTGTTGTTATCGTAACTTCATACTTATCATTTTCTCTATCGTATATATATCTTAAATTGTGTGTGTCTAACTCAGTATAATCTTGTGCATTGCCACCAATAGTCCAAAACATTACACTTTTGTTTTTAAGGTCATTATCATACAAATCTTTTAATCCTAGTGCATGCCCAATTTCATGCTGAACAATTGAAGAAAACATTGAAGTCTCTGGACATTCACCTTTGCCATACACATAATTATAGCCATCAACAAAACGTTTTTCTATCTCAATTCTTACAGGATATTTCATATAGCCAGTATGCGAATCATAATCCATAAAAGTTTGAGCAATGGCCTGATGAGTTATATTGTCGTTTTCGCCTTGTATTTCTTCTTTTAAACTAATTTTTATAAAGTTACTATCTTTTGGTTTGTTTACATTATCATAAATTGTAAAATCTTGTTTTTTTAATACATCATCTAGTTTAGAAATTGCATATTTTGCATTTTCTTTGGCTTCTTCTGTAAATCCATCAAACATAACAGCAACAGTATTGTTATATATAGGCAACTTTACAGGATGTCCCCATTCGGTTTTTAAATAGTAATCCCACGTATCACCATAATCTTTTTTATGATTTGCTTCATTTATTAATGGTATACCGTATATTATGCCATATCCTATGCTAGCACCAGCACCAAAACCCACAATACCACCACCTATAGTTAAAACTACATTAATAACTTTTTTAAATTTTCCTTTCACTAGCTACTCCTATAATATCTCTTTTTCTTCTTGTTTTTTTAACGCATTTACTTTTTTTATTTGCTCATCTAAAACAATACTTTTTACTATGTTTTTATAAACTGTTTCTATATTAACAGGTAAAAATTTTTTAGAATAAAAGTTATCTCTTGGTTTATCTTTATCTGCATCAACCTCACATTCTATTGCTTTTGAAAGCGAATATTGGAAAGAATTTGTTTTTTCTAAATAATGACTAAGCACTAACAAAAATTTTTTGTATGCCTGCAAGCCTTGAAGTGAAAGTTTATTAGAAAAAGCAATGTCTTTATCTTCTAGTATTGCGTTAGCATGACGAGAATATGGTGTGCTTTCAATAAAGGTTTTGTTAATCTCTTTCCAATATGCAGAATAATTATCTGCAAAATTACTTAATTGACCACTAACCATTTTTACTACACCAGAAAGTTTTTTTCTAATATAAATTCTATCTTTTTCTTCTGCATTATCTGCAATATTTTCTTCTTCTTCAAAATACTCTTTTAAACCTATAATTAAATATCTAACAACGAGTTTTTCACGTATTTTTTCTTGTTCTTTAAATAGTTGATTTGCTGTCATTTTTTCAACTTTTTCTCTATAATCTGACATGTTAATCAAATATTGACTTTCAAACTTATCCATAAAGCCTCACTTTTTTACTATTATCTTTACTATTATTAATCATATTATATCATGCTTTTTTGAAAAAATAAATAGGCAATTTTATTTTTTTAATATTTAGTATAAAAACTTATATCACTTTAACTGCTGTTATTACTATAAATAGTTTGTAAAAACAATGATTTATGGTATTATTTATGTATGTTAGATGATATAAAAAAACAAGTTGAAAAATTACAAATTGAATTTGATAACCTACAAAATGATTTAACATTAGAAGAAGTATTGCTTGACAGAAATCTTGTTGAAAAAATTGAAAAACGAAAAAATCAAATTATGCCAGTACTGCAAAAATACAAAAAAATATGCAAAACACAGCAGCAATATGATACACTTTCACAAGACGAACTGACATATTTTGAGAATCAATTTGGAAAAAAAGATGAAGCAATAAGAACACTAGAAAATGATTTGACTGTTTTTCTCTCTATGCAAGATGGCAAAGAAGAAAATATTACAATAGAACTATCAATACAAAATGAAAACAACAAAAAATTGCTAGATGATATTTTATTAGGTTACACAAACTTTTTTAAATTAAACAACTTTAAATTTAATTTAACAAAAAAAGATAACAGCTGTATAATCGATGTAGTAGGCAATAATGTATTTGAAATTTTAAGCAAAGAAAACGGCACTCACTCATCAAAAAATCAAACTGTGCATATTTTGATATACCCTAGCGTAAAAAAAGAAGAACCGACTTTTGATGATAAAAATTTAAAGATTGACATATTTAGGTCTAATGGCGCAGGCGGACAAAATGTAAACAAAATTGCAACTGCTGTTAGAATAACTCACCTACCAACAAATATAGTGTGCTCTTGTCAAGACGAAAGAAGTCAATTTCAAAACAAAGAAAGAGCAATGCAAAACTTAAGAGAAAAAGTTTATGATTACATTGACACGGAATATTCAAAAAAATTGAATGATCAAAGAAAAAAATATTACAATAAAAAAGTTGTAAAAAAATACGATTATGACAAAAATTGTATTACAATAGTAAATACAAACAAAACATATCTTTTAAAAGATTTTATTAATGGAATGTTTTGCTATTAAAGGATAAATATGAACACATTTTTGTTTGATGCAGAAGTTGATACAGAAATAAACATTTTATCAAGTGCGTTTGTGTTTAGCAAAACAGAAAACTGCCTGATAGAAACAAAGCACATTTTGAATGTGGACTTTTTTATGAGCAAAATAGCAGAACAATTAATTTATTTGATTTCACAAAAAAAATTAAATGATAATGTATCTAATTTAAAAATAGAAGTAAATGGTAACAAATTTCAATTTTTGATAAAAATAAATTTTTTTAACGAACCAGATAAATATAATGAAATAGTATTTGTTAAATATTTAGATAGTGTTGTAGAAAAAAGAACAAACGATACAAGCGTTAGAGATTTTTTGCAAAAAAACAATAAGTTTAGCATCAAAGTTTATAAAATTGATAATTTAGAAAATGTAAATTTAAACAAAAAATATAGGCTTTTTTATGAACAAAACGTAAACTTTCCTATGTTGTCAAATAATCAATTAGATTTGATAAAAATTGCCGACCAGCATGTTATAATTCAAGGGGTAGCAGGTAGTGGAAAAACCAATGTGTGCATAGAAAAACTTATTTGGTGTGCACTAAAAAATTATGGCGGTAAAGTTTTGTACACAACTTTTTCTAGAGGACTATTAACCGATACCAAATTAAAGTTAGATTATTTTAAAAATAGCATTGTAGATTTTTTAAAAAGATCTGAAACCAACAAAGTAATATTTTTGGATAATGACCACAAAACAGCTATAGAAAACTATTTGGGTGTATTTTTATTTGCTAATGATGAAGAAGTTAAAAACAAACTACAAAAGATAGTTTACTTTTTTGAAAATAATGTTGAGTATCTTTTGATTAGTGATTTATATAACAAATATTTTAAAGAAAAAACTTTTGCAGATGAAAACTACTTTGTAAAACAATATTTACCAAATATCAAAAACTATAACATAGAAAACTCATTATCAAAACTTAAAAATATTTCAAACGAAGTTATTTTTAAAGAAATATATGGTTTAATTTTTGGTTTTTGTGATGATGAAGAAAATATCATTACAAAAGAAAAATATATTGAGTTAAGACAAAATAATTTTACCAAACAAGAGTGCGAAGTTATTTATCAATTATCACAAGATTATAAAAAGCATTTAGTATCCAATAACATAACGGACAACAATTTGGCTAGTTATGAAATGCTACAAAACTATCAAAAATTGCCAAGATATAGTTTGATTATTGCAGATGAAGTGCAAGATTTTTCACAAGTTACATTGCTACTGTTTAAAAAGATTGCGTTAAAACTATTTTGTGCAGGTGATGCATTGCAAATGATTAATCCAACATATTTTAGCTTTGGTTATCTTAAAAAATTGCTATACGAAAAAGATATTATTTCTGTTGCAGAGTTAGAGAATAATTATAGAAACTCAAAAAAAATACAAGAAATAATAAACGAACTAGAAAAAATTAATACAAGTAAATTTGGAACACATAATTTTGTAACAACGGGTAAAAGCGTTGACGACGCCTACAAAACACAGGTAGTTTATGCATGTGATGAAAATATCATTAAAGAAGTTGCTAAAAATAAATTTGATAACTTTACAATTGTTGTAGCAAGCCAACAAAAAAAGAAAGAACTAAGAAATATCTTAAAAAATCAAGAAATTTTAACTGTGGCAGAGATTAAAGGACTTGAAAGAAATACAGTTTTGCTATATAATTTGCTTACAGATAATATTGATAAGTGGAACTATTTAGATAGAATAACTTTAAACAAAAAAACTGCTGATGAAAACTCTGTATTTAGATATTACTTTAACATATTTTATGTAGGACTATCTAGGGCAAAGCATAACTTGTTTGTTTTGGAAGAAAAAAACTTGCCATCTTTTAAACAATTTTTTGAAAAAGAATTTGATTGTAAAGACAAAAAAACTTTTGTTGGTTCACTACTAAACACTATTGGCAAAGTAGAATTTACAGAACAAGAATATTTAGACAGAATTGCCCAGTTTATTAAACTTGAACAATATGACAATGCAAGATTTTCTGCTAACAGGCTAACAGATGACATTAAAAGAAAAAAGCAACTTGTTATTATTGATGTAAACGAAAAATATGTTCATGATGGAAAATATCGAGAAGCGGGAATAAAGTTTTGGGAAGCGGGACTTATTGACGAGGCAAAAAAACAATTTACTTTATCGGGCGATAAAATTTTGATAGACCTAATTGATGCGGTATCTCAGAACAATCAAGCAAGTCTTAACTTTGAAATTATAAAATATTTTACTGATGTGCATGATAACAAAGTTGCAGGTAACTTTATTGTGGAAACAATAAAAAGAGACGTTGTGGAACAAATGAATAATCAAAAAGATTTAAACAATAAATTTAAAAAATTGAGAGGTAATAAAAATGGAAAATGAAATGCAGATTAAAGAATTAATTAACGCTTTTGTTGAATATAGAAATTTGTTTACACCTATCGAGCAAAATTTGCGCAGTTTTGCCGATACCTATGAAAATATGAGAACTGATATACAAGCGTTAAGTCAGTCTTTTGATGGCAATATTCAAAAAAAGTTAGATGCTATATACCAAGACCTATCAAAGCAATTTGAAAAATCAAAAGACTTATCTTCTCAAATTGACTCTTTTAAGCAAAAAACTGATAAATTTGGCACAGAAATGAACAAACTTTTATCACTCTTTGAAAATATTGAAACAAAAATTAACAAAATTGATGAAATTGAAAATCGTGCTGTTAGCCAAATAGAAAAATTAGATGCCATTGTGGAACAAAAAAAGAAAAGTTACAATCTTAAAGACTTGGAAAGAAATTTGGAAGCATACAACACTAATGTTCAAAAGATTAATGATTACATTAACAAAGATATTGCTGTAAATTTAAAAAATAATGATGAAAAGATTAGTATCATAAAAGATAAAAGTGAAAGCGTGCTAGAAACATTATTAACTGAAAAATCTAACATAGAAGAACTGGTTAATAGCTATAAACAAACAAACCAATTACTTAAAAATATCACAGAAAAACAAGATGTTAATCAGCAATACATTTTTGATTTGATTGACACTTGGGCAAAAGATAGAGGCGTAAAAACAAAAAAGTGAGGTAAAGTATGACACAAAAAGAGACAAAACAGCTTTTTGATGCAGTCAAGGCAGACGACTTGACTTCTTTTTGTGAACTTACTGACAAAAAAAATTTAAACATATCTTTTGGACGTTTTCCACTACTCTCTGTTTGTTATATGTACAATAGCAAAAAAATAATAAAGAAATTTGAAAAACAGCTTTTAAGTTTAAACTCGTTTGAATATATTTATGAACCGTTTGAGGTATATATAAAGTTTAGGTCTATTGCAGGTAAAGGCATAAGAGTTTATGCAAATAAAACTAATCTAATAATGCCACTAGAAATGCTTGCTGTTTTGCATAAAGACTTTTTACTAACAAAAAAATATAAAAATGGTGGTAAATCAACCACAACAACTGAAAATTTACAAAAGATTTACGAATTAAATAATCAAAAAATAAATATAACAGAAAATAAAATTAAAGTATCACACAAAAAGTTATCTCATAAACAAAAATTAACTTTGTTGATATCAAACTGCAGTTTGGCTTGTGTAATACTAATAACAAGTTTAACTTTACTAATAATTGCAAATATCTATGGGCTTGGCACATCTTTTAGCCCAAGAAAGATATTTGGTGAAAATGATTTATTAAAACTAAATGGTAAAAGTTGTTATGCCACATTATTAAATGATTTAACTTTTGATAATAACTATTCTTTGGATAGTTTTTCTGGTACTCTATATGGTAATGATAAAACAATAATAATAAACTCTAACTACTCTAACTATTTTTTGCAAAAATTAAATGGTAGAATTGAAAACTTAAACATTATTTATACAAATGATATACAAAAAACACTTAATGGTAATTATGGACTTTTTGTTGAAGAAAATAATGGCGAAATAGAAAATGTTAAAATTACATGCAATCAACATATTAAACTTACAAATGAAACAGGCATAATAACTTTTTGCGGAATAGCCACAACAAACAACAAATACATTCATAACTGCGAATTAAGTTTTGATGTAGATATAACAAGTACAACAACTGCAGATAACTGCGCTAGTTTTGTTTCTATATCTAACTATGGCACAATAAGTGGTTGCAAAATAGCGCAAAATGCAAAAATAAAAACAACTAATGTAGATTTAGGTGGAATAAGTTATTATAATTACGCTAATGCAGAAATATCTAGTTGCGAAAACAATGCAGAACTGTCACAAAACACACAAAATGAAGGTTGGTCGCCAAACGTTGCAGGTATTTGTGCAATTAACTTTGGTAGCATTTCAAACTCAATAAATAACGGAAAACTAAATTGTGAACATTTAACTGAAACAAAAGCAAACAGTTCAATTTTTGTGGCAGGAATTGTTGCACAAAACTTTGATTTAATTTATCATTGCAAAAATAATGGTGATATATCAGCAAACAGTAAAGTTATAGCAATTTATGCTGGTGGTATATCTGCTTACACTGCACAGCAAAACAATAGTTCGCCAAAATTAAATGGTTGTGCGTCTAATACTAGCTTTAATATAGTAAAACAAGACGACACTGTTTTTGCATATTGTGGTGGTATTTCTGGCTTTATGGTTGGTGAAATTTTAGATTGCTACACTTGTTGTGAATTTGAACAAATTTATAGCCAAGAAAAACAAAACATGTTTGCACTTATGATAGGCGCATCTAGTGGTCAAGCTTATTTTGGTAAGATAAATTTATATTTACAAATATCCAATATTCACTGCTTAATATCCGAAAAATGTGACAAGCCACTTGCTATTGTTTATACAAACATGGGTTATAGTTATGTTGAAACATTAGATGCAGATGTTACAAACCATTCTGTTAAAACTGAAATTGAAGAGTTAGATATATACTGGTAAATTAATTTATTATTACAAACTCTTTATAAAAATATAAGCATAAATCAAATATTAATAATATAAAAATAAAATATAAAATAAAAAAACATTGTTAAAACTTTGTAACAATGTTTTTTATTCTTCATCATCTGATTTTGCATCTTGGCTGTCTTGTTTGTTTCTTTCATAATTTTCTTTTTGAACAAACGCAAGAACTAATGCATCAAGTTCGTAATCTTCCATTTTTCTACCTCCTTAATTTTTAGTGAGCCTTTATTTTAACACAATAAAATTAAAATGTAAAGGCTTTTTTAAAAAAAATTTACATAATTTTATTATATTAATTTATAAGGTTTTTTGTTACAAAAATAATAAACTTTTTATTTTTATTTTTTATTTAAACCAGTTATAATAAAAAAGATTGTACTAGACAATCTTTAATTAAAGTTTTTAAAGTTTTTAAAGTTTTTTTACAATTGTACCTTCTCTGGTATCTATTATGTCATATCCCAAAGATTTTATAGATAATCTTATCTTATCTGCTTGCTCAAAATTTTTGTTTTGTTTTGCAATTTTTCTGTCTTCAATCAACTTTAATACTTCACTTGGTACCTCTTTACTGCCTTGATTTTCTTGTTCATTATTCAAAAAGCCAAATAAATTAATATTAAGTACAGTATCAAAGCTCTTTAGTAAAGCTACTTTTGTTGTATCATTCACATCACTCTTTAAAACATCATAAATTGCAGTTATAGCAAGAGATGTATTTAAATCGTTTGCAAGAGAAGATTTAAACTGCTCGTCAAATTTTTCATAAACAGATTTATCTATGTTAAAATTTTCATTAAAGTTTAGTTTTTTTATTCTATCTTTTAATTTATCATACATATTTTTAGCAGAATCTAATGTGTCGTAGCTAAATAATAATTGTTTTCTGTAATGAGATAACAAGCAAAAAAATTTATAAACTTCTGGTGCATAACCTTTTTGTTTTAACAAAGATAAAGTTAAAAATTCTCCTGAACTTTTACTCATTTTGCCACTTTTTGTAATTAAATGCTCAACATGAAACCAATATTTGCACCACCTATGTCCAGTATAGCTTTCAGTCTGTGCAATCTCGTTTGTGTGATGTGGAAACCTATTATCAATACCGCCACAGTGAATATCTAAATGCTCTCCAAGCGTTTTTAATGAAATGGCAGAACACTCAATATGCCAGCCTGGGTATCCAACTCCCCAAGGACTATCCCATTTAAGTGCTTGATTCTCAAATTTAGATTTTGTAAACCACAAAACAAAATCATTTTTATTTTTTTTGTTCTCATCTTCTTCTACTGTTTCTCTTACACCAACTGATAAGTTAGATGCATCTTCGTTGCCAAATCTATAATACTTGCCAAGTTTAGATGTATCAAAATAAACATTACCATGTGAATAGTACGCATATCCGGTATTTATAAGTTTTGATATTATTTTAATATAATCAGCCACACAAGAAGTTGCAGGTACAACATATTCAGGCCATTTTAAATTTAGCATTTCCATATCACGTTTAAAAGCATCAGTGTATTCTTGCGCAACTTGCATAACTGTTTTATTTTCTCTTTTAGCACCCAAAAGCATTTTGTCTTCACCGGTATCGCCATCACTTGATAAATGGCCAACATCAGTTATATTCATAGCCCTTTTAACATCATATCCTAAATATCTTAATGACCTTTCCAAAATATCTTCCATTATATAAGACCTTAAATTGCCAATATGGGCAAAATGATATACTGTAGGGCCACACGTATACATATTTACTTTTTTTTCATCATAAGGTATAAATTCTTCTATTGTTCTAGTTTCTGAATTATAAAGTTTCATATCACTCCTATAAATACTAATATATTATGTAAAAATAAAACTTTTTTGTCAAGATTTTATAAATTAAACATTAAATAAAATTAATAAAAACTTTTTATTTTTATTATCACCAACAGTGCTTGCTAAGATAAGATTTTTGATTTTATCACGATTTGGCTATATCCACTTTGCTTGATATAACGCAAGTCATAAAAAACCTAAGTATTCAACTTAGGCTATTATGGTTGAAAGAGTGGGTATCCATAAAACAAAAAAACCAACAAACCATAGGTTTTATCGGTTTCAAATGGTTGCGGAGACGGGATTCGAACCTCGTGACCTTCGGGTTATGAGCCCGACGAGCTGCCAGCTGCTCCACTCCGCGACATAACGTTTAAACTTAACAATGTTAAACAAACACGTGAATTATATCATTATAATTGTGGTTTGTCAATAGGTTTTGTATAAAAAATTGTGTTTAAATTTGTATTATTTTGTTATACTTTTAAATACAAATATAATTTTTTTAAAATTTAAAATTTTGATTATAAAAAAACTTAATCTTTCTTAAATTTTTTTTTGATTTATTGTTGACATTTAGTAAAATCTATATTATAATAAGTCAGTTAGTTTGGCGGTGTAGCTTAGTTGGTTATAGCGTTCGGCTCATACCCGGGAGGTCGGTGGTTCGAGCCCACCCACCGCTACCATTAAAATTTTGAATACGGTCCCATCGTCAAGCGGTTAAGACACCACCCTTTCAAGGTGGTTTCAGCGGTTCGAATCCGCTTGGGACTACCACGAGAATCCTAATCTTTATGATTTGGGTTCTTTTTTTGTGTTTAAGGAGATGCCGATAGAGAGTGGTAAGTTAAATAT
>CAMOCI010000005.1 GCA_946610635.1 uncultured Clostridia bacterium
TTTGTCCTTTTTCTCCCACTTTACAAATACCAGCATATTTGTTTTTATCAGTTTTGACTTTTTCCATATCAAACTCCTTTTGTATAACTAGTTATACTTTTCATACTAATTATACTTTTATATGACAGCTTTGTCAACTAATTAACAAAAAAACAACTTATCAATTATGATAAAGTGTTTTCTAAAATTATTTTGCTAGTTTCAAAAGCCAGTGACTATGTGCTGATTTTTTTTAAAAAAACTAAAAATACTTTTTTGTTATATTTGAGTTGTTTTTGTTTAATTAATAATCATTAATAATTTATTCTTCGATAAAAGTACCACAAAAGCCTTTTTTATTGCTTTCTAAAACAGTTATGCCATTTGCATTGCATTTGCCCATCTTGTTAAACAAACAATTTGCTTTGCAATCTACGCATAGTTTATCACTATGAGAGTATCCACTAATTTCTGGTGCAATTTCAAACATATCTCGGCTAACATCTTGCAAGTTGCTTGCATTTTTAGCAAAATCTCTATCATATGTTTGGCAGTCTGTGTTTTTTGCAATATGCACTTCTCTTGCAGTGCAGTTATATTTTTGATTATGTTTACAATTTGTTTTATTACATCTTAAATCCATATCTATCTCCTATTAAAATAATATCCAATTACAAAGCAAATATTCATATTTTATGTATTAGAATACATAGCACTATTTAATGTGATGATCTTGAGAATAATTATGCTATATAAATATAATTTGACATTGTTACGTTTTGTATATATAATAAAAATATAGGAGATATTATGAAAGTTATTTTATTAGCAGATGTAAAGGGTACTGGTAAAAAAGGAGAATTAGTTGAAGTTAGTGACGGGTTTGCGCAAAACTTTTTGATTAAGCAAAAAAAAGCAAAGGTGGCAGATAACAGTGCAATCAATCAAAAACAAATGAGTGATAAAGCAAAAGAATATCACTACGAACAAGAAAAAAGTAATGCAACAGAACTTGCAAAAAAATTAAATAGTGTGGTTTTACATTTTGCAGTAAAAGCAGGTGATAATGGCAAAATATTTGGCAGTATAACAAATGCAGAAATTGCAGAGCAGTTAAAAAAAGATGGCTTTGATGTATCTAAAAAACAAATAGTTTTAGATAGCCCTATAAAATATGCAGGAAGTTATAAAGTTGAAGTTAAATTATTTACAGGTATATCGGCAAAAATTACAGTGGAGATAAAAGTTTTATAAGTTGTGAGGAATAATGCAAGATAAGATTGATGTTTTAGTTCCTGCATATAACGTTAAAAAATATATTAAAAACTGTTTAAATTCATTAGTAAATCAAACTTACAAAAACATAAATATCATAATTAATGAGAATGGTTCAACTGATGGCACAGAAGAAATAATTGAAGAATTTGCAAACAAATATGAAAATATAACTGTATATCATACTCCAAACGAAGGTAGTATTGGTAAGGCTAGAAATTTTTTGTTAGGTAAAATTCAATCAAATTATTTTATGTTTTTTGATAGTGATGATTATGCAGAGCCTGAGTATATAGAAACTTTGTATAAATTATTAATTAGTAATGATGCAGACATGGCTATTTGTTCATTAAAGTGGGAAAAAGAGAACAAGCCTAAAAATGTTAAAAAAGAAAATTACAAATTAAACAAAATTGAAATTTTTGATAAAAATAATGCTATTGCAGAGTTATTATCATATAAATTATATGCTGGTGCACTAAATGGAAAGCTAATCAAAACACAAGTAGGCAAAGGTTGTAAATTTAATGATAAAATTTATCATGGAGAAGACCTTGATTTTAGCTTTAAGGTTATGCAAAATTGTAATAAAATTGTTTATACATATAAAAAATTGTATCATTATTTAATAAGACGTAATAGCATTGTAACTAGCAAATTTAATCCTAAAAAGTTAACATGTTTAACTGGCTTTAAAAATATTATTGAAAAAGTTAAAGACAATGAAGAATTGCTTGTTTGCGCAAAAGCAATGTATGCAATTGTTTCTGCTGAGTTTTTGTATTATGCATGGCGTGACAAATATAAAGATAAAGAGATAAAAGCAAGATTAAAGCAAAATATTAAACAAAATATAAAATATGTAAAACGAAATAAAAGACTTACAAAATTTGCAAGAAGTTTGTGTTTTGTTTGGAGATTATTAATGTTACTTTGATATTTTTTAAAACAACATAATAAACAAAGGAGAAGAAATGGAAGAACAAAAATTGAAAATTGCAATATTTACAGATAATTTTTTTCCAGCAGTTGGTGGCACAGAAAATGCTGTTTATAATCTTGCAACCGCATTAACTAACTTAGGGCATAGCGTTTTGGTTGTTGCACCAAATTACAAAAATGTTGATGATAGCAAATACATATTTAAAATTTATAGAAAAAAAAGTATAAGAATTGATGCAAACAATAATTATGCATTGCCTTTTTGTAATAAAAAATTGTGGAGGACACTTGATGAATTTGCTCCTGAAATTTTGCATTGTCATAGTCAAGCAAGTATGTTAACTCTTGCAATGAAATACTCAAAAAAACATAATATTCCATTAATATCTACAATTCACACAAAATTTAGTTATTGTTATAAAGAGTCTGCAAAACTAAATATAATAGTAAAACCAATGTTAAAAGCTATAGGTAAAAAACTTAAAAAGATAGGTTTAGTTACAACGGTTTCTTACTCAATGAAAGATGAGTTTAAACTATATGGTTATAATGGTGATTTTAAGGTTATAAGAAATGGTTTATCAATAAAGGTTTTTGATCAAAATGAAATTCAAAACCTTGCAAAAGAAAAATATGATATAAAAGATAGTGATAATGTCTTTATATTTGTTGGTAGAATTTCTAAAATGAAAAACATTGAGTTTATTTTAAATTGCCTTGAAATTTTAAATAATAAAAATATTGATTTTAAAATGTTTATTGTTGGTGAAGGTGGTGAATTAAAAAATTATCAAAACTTGGCAAAACAAAAAAATTTGCTTTCAAAAGTAGTTTTTACAGGCAAGGTTACTGATAAAAAGTTATTATCATCTTTATACTTAAATTCCTGTTTAAACGTGTTTCCGTCTGTTGCAGATAATGATAGTTTAACAATAGTAGAAGCAGCAATGTACAAAACGCCTAGTATAACCATAAAAGATACTGGTTCATCAGAAAGAATAACTAATAATGTAAATGGTTTTATAGTAGAAAACAATGTGCAAGATATGGCAACTAAAATAGAAGAATTATTAAAAAACAAAGAAGTCTTGTTACAAGCAGGAGAAAATGCAAAAGCACAAATGGTTAAAAGTTGGGATGATGTAGCACAAGATTACTTAAATTTGTATTACGATTATTTAAACAAAAAAAAGACAAATTAATTGTCTTTTTTTGTTTTTCTAATCCTATGTATAGTTTTTGGATACTTTGACATTTTTCTTAAAACTATCTGTTTGCTTTTAAAATCTTCCTGTTTTAATTTTGAATGTTGTTTTTGTATATTCTTAATTGTTTTGGTGTATTCATCACTTTTTTTGATTGCCTTATTTCTTGTCTTTTTTTGTTTTATTAATAGTTTATATCTTTCAAAGACTCTTTGTATAATATCATCCCAATTTACATAAATATCTCTTTGTGCATTTTGACAAACTTCTTGATAATTTTTGTCATCAGCAAAAATTTCTATAATTTTGTTGCAAAAATCTTCTATGCTGTTTTTTGAAATATAGCCATTAACATTATCTTTTATGTCGCTACTAGCAAAACTTTTTTCAATAGTTAAAGTTGGGGTTTTAAAACAGCCTGCTTCTTTTTTAACCAAACCATCAGTATCGTAAAATGATGGAAAAACAAACAAGTTTGCTCTTTTGTATAAACTGCCAAGCAGTTTTCTGTCTGTAACCTTACCTGCAAATATAACATAATTTTGTAAGTTTGACTTTTTAACATAGTCTTTATAATAATCTAATCTCAAACCATCGCCAGCAAGTAGTAGCTTAAAAGTACTATCTTTTTTATGTATCAATTTAAAAGAGTCTAGCAAAAAAGGTATGTTTTTTAAATCTATCATTCTACCAACATATAGCAAAAGTTTATCATCTTTTGAAAGGTTATATTTTTTGTTAATGTCAATATCATATTTGTCGTAGTCTTCAATTTTAAAATCTGTTCCATTTGGCATAACAATTGGCTTTTTTTCTAAGCCATAGCTGTAAAATAACTCTTTTGTCATTTCGTTTACAGACCAATTCTCATCACATTTGTTAAGTACACTTACTACACTTGCAAGCAAAATATCTGTTAATGCTGGTGAATTTGTTGCCTTAAAAAAATCTTGTTTAAATTGGCTATGATTTGTTGCAATAAGTGGTATTTTGTGCCTTTTGGCGTAATTTACGCCGGCTTTGCCAAGACTAAATGGTGAGTGAATATGTACAATATCTAGTTTAGAATTTTTTAACTCTTGGTTAAAAGCGGCATCAAATGCTGGCATAGCCAAGTCATAATCTAACCCCGGTATATCTAGTTTATTACATCTAACAATTTTGTAAGGGAAGTTATCAATATAATTTTTATCTTTTGATGCTATTGTAAATACTGTTACATTTGCATATTTTACAAGTCTTTTAGCATAGTTATCAACAACAGTAATAACGCCGTCAATCATAGGATAGTATGTATCTAAAAACAATCCAATGTTTAATTTTTTTTCTATATTATTAACATCAATTTTGTTAAACTTTTTAATTTCTTTCATATTGTTATTATATCATAAAAAAAATAATTTACAATACAAATATATTTTTAAACATTTAAAATGTAATATTATTTATAAAATTGATATTGACAATGCTAATGTATAATGTTATAATTATTTCAATTAAGGAGAGTTAAAATATGGTAGGACTTATTATTGGTTTAGTAGTTGGTGCATTTGTAATTGGGTCTATTGGATTTTTAATTTTGAATGCATCTAAAAAAGAATCTGATGCTTACGATAAAGCTATGGATAATAGAACTCAGCAAGTTCAACAGGAACTTCAAGAAGAACAACTAGATGAAATTAAAAAAGAAGTTATTGTTGAAAAATCTAAAAAGGTTAAAAAAGAAAAAGAAGCAGAAGAAGTTCAAGAACTTACTTTAAAAAAATAATAAAAATGTTAAATATAAATCAAGGCAAAATGCTTGACTTATATTTTTTTTGTGATATAATAGTGCAGTAATTAAATAATTTTCGTGCCAAAGACTACAAGTGAGCAATCATAAAACGATGTTATCGTTGCTTGTATAGGAACAAAAAACTATATTAAATTTTATGGTTTCTTGTGCTAGGCACAGGAAACTTTTTTAGTTATATCGCATTTAAAAAGGAGGATTTTGGTTTGAGCGCTAATTTAGAAAACAAAAAACAACTAGTTGAAGAAATTAAAGATAAACTTTCTCGTGCAAAATCAGTTGTATTTGTTAGCTTTTTAGGTACTAATGTTGAAAATGATACAAAGCTTAGAGCTAGTGTTAGAGAAACACAAAGTGACTACAAAGTTTACAAAAACACTTTGCTTTCAAGAGCATTAAAAGAGCTTAATATTGAAGGCGCAGATGAATATCTTAAAGGTTCAACAAGTGTTGCTATCGACTATAAAGATGAAGTTGGTATAGCAAAAGTTATCTCAGAAGCTGCAAAAGAAAATGAAAATTTGCAAATCAAGTTTGGCCTTGTTGATGGAAAAGTTGTTGATGATAAATATGTTAAACAACTTGCAAGTATCCCATCAAAAGAAGAACTTTATGCAAAACTTGCTTTCCTTTTCAAAGCACCTATGCAAAAACTTGCTATTGGTCTTAAAGCAGTTGCAGATAAAAAAGAATAATAACAAAAGCAGTTTTTAAAGATTTGTGATTGTATTTAAAAATTGCAAAAATTTATAAATCACAAAAATAAATTTAAAATAATAGGAGAAATATAAAATGGCAGATTTAAAAAAATTTGTAGAAGAAGTTAAAGAACTTTCAGTTGTAGAACTTAACGAATTAGTTAAGATGATAGAAGAAGAATTTGGAGTAAGCGCAGCAGCAGTAGCAGTAGGTGCAGCTCCAGCAGCAGCAGGTGCAGCAGCAGAAGAAGAACCAACTTCAGTAACAGTTCATATGACAGCTGTTGATGCAGCACAAAAAATTCCAACAATCAAGGTAGTAAGAGAAATTACAGGTCTTGGTCTTGGTGAAGCAAAAGCACTTTGCGACAACGTTCCTTCAGTTATTAAAGAAAATGTTGCACCAGCAGAAGGTAAAGAAATTGCTGAAAAACTTAAAGCAGTAGGCGCAACAGTAGAACTCAAATAAGATTTTTTAAAATGCGAAAAAATGTGAGCAAGCTAATTTGCTCACTTTTTTATGTTAGTGTAATTTTTTGTTAAATGTTATGAGTGGTTATTATTTTTATTTTATATTAAATTTAAAAATTATTTATACTTATAATGATTTTAACTACTTTTATGCTATAATAAACTTATGAACAATTTAGAAAGATTTTATGAAAAATTTGACGAAGATAAAAGGTTAAAACGTAGACATGGAGAAGTTGAATTCTTTGTTACGTTAGAATTTATCAAAAAGTATTTAAAAAGAATTGATAATCCCAAAATAGCCGATATAGGTGCGGGTACTGGGGTATATAGTGAGTTTTTTGCAGATAATTGTTATGATATAACTGCTGTTGAATATACAAAAAAGAATTTGCAAGTTTTAAGGAGTAAACAAAAAAACATAAAATCTTTTTTAGGCGATGCTAAAAATTTAAGTATGCTAAACAATGATACATTTGATATTACGCTTGTTTTTGGACCGATGTATCATGCAACAAGTTTGCAAGATAAACAAAAAATATTAAAGGAAGCTAAAAGAATAACAAAGCAAAATGGCATTATTTTTGTGGCATATCTAACAAACGATTATGCAGTTGTTTTGCATGGTTTTAAAGATAATAATATTTTAAATGCTATTAAAGATGGCAGGTTAGATAGTAAGTTTAATGTTATTTCTAAAAGTGACGATTTGTTTAGTTATGATAGCATTAGAAATATAAACAAATATAATAAAATGGCTGGTTTAAAACGAGTTAAAATATTTGCGCCAGACGGGCCTAGTGATTATATGCGAGATGTTTTAAACGCTATGGATAACCAAACTTTTGAAGTTTTTAAAAAATATCAATTAACTGTTGCAGAGCGAAAGGATTTACTTGGTGCAAGTTCTCATTTGGTTGATATATTAAAAAAATAACAAATTTGTTTGAAATTGTAATAAAAGTTATATTAAATTAAAATTTAATAAATTATTGACAATTTTTTTAATTTTTTGTATTATATGCACATTGGAGTTTTTATGAAAATTGCAATTACAACAGATAGTAATTCAGGCATATTGCCAAAAGATATTGAAAACCAAAACATCTTTGTTTTAGCAATGCCTTTTTTGATAGATAATAAAGAATATTTTGAAAATGTTAATTTGAGTCAAGAAGATTTTTATAACATGCTTTCACAAAACGCAGAAGTTTTAACAAGTCAACCTAGCATATTTAATTTGACAGAGTTTTGGAATGAAATTTTGAAAGATTATCACTATATTGTACATATACCTATGAGTAGCAGTTTATCATCTAGCACTCAAACGGCACAATATATTGCATCAACAGAATTTGAAGGCAAGGTGTTTGTTGTAGATAATCAGCGCATTTCACTATCTCAAAAACAAAGTGTATATGATGCTCAGAAACTTGCGAGTATGGGTAAAAGCCCTGCCGAGATTGCTGAATACTTAACTGCAACAAAATCTCAAAATAGCATATACATAATGGTGCCAGACCTAAAATATTTAAAAAAAGGTGGCAGAATAACAAGAGCTGCTGCTATGATAGGCTCATTACTTAAAATAAAACCTATTTTGCAAATTCAAGGTGGCAAATTGGATTCTTTTCAAAAGGCATTAACTATAAAAAGAGCAAAAGAGATAATGATTTCTGCCGTCAAAAATGATTTAGAAAAACGTTTTGCTAATCAATTTGCAAGTGGTAATATAAATATATCGGTTGCATATACTTTTGATAAAGCGGAAGCAATTGTGTTTAAAGATGAACTAGAGAATGCTATACCAAATTGTAAAATTAAATGGATTGATCCACTTTCTTTGTCTGTGAGTTGCCATATAGGGCCAAACGCACTTGCGGTTGCTATATCAAGTGAAGTTTAATTAAAATATAATAAGTAGTAAAAAATGGCAAAAAATTGCCATTTTTTTATTCATTGTTATTATTACGTCCAAATTTTTTTAGATTTTTTATCTTTTGCAATATTGATGATTTAAAGAAATACCAAATAAGTGTTAAAATTTGTAAAGGTATACCTAAAATATATAGCCAGTTTAGTGTGGAGTAGTTAAAAGATAGACAAATGCTTATTAGTGTTCCCCATATAATAATAGAAACAAACAAACAATTCCAAATCTTTTTGCCCCATTTTGTATTCAGTACAACAAGAATTATGCCACTAACTGGTAGAGCATAAATAAATGCAAGCCATTTTTTAGGCAATCCTGGCGTAAAAATTAAAAGCGTTGTAAATACTATTGTTGCAACAAGCCAGCATAATCCAACAGAAAGTAGTGATATGTAAAAGTGCTTCATTTTTTTAATAGGCGCAACTTTTATGGATTGAGCTATATTTGTCTCGTAACAAAGCTCGTTCATTGTAATACCAAAAATGTCACAAATTTGTAAAAGTACAGAAACATCAGGTAGTGATTCGCCCCTTTCCCACTTACTAACTGCTTTATCAGAATAGTTTAGTGCAGTTGCTAGTTGAGACTGTGTCATTTCAATGTGTTTTCTGTAAGTTGATATGTTTTTGCCTATAATTTTGCTTTGCGTTTCTAATTTTTCCATGTGTTTATTATATATTAAAAATAATTAAAAATCAACAATAATAAATTTCTACTCATAGTAGAGTTATGTAGAAAACTCTACTATAAAGATTTTTTGTGTAGATTTAAAAATAATTGCAGTAGGTAGATTTTGAATTTATTTTTGCATATAACAAATATAGAAATATTTTTTTGAGGTGTTTTATGCAAGATTTTGTAATTACAACAGAAGATTCTCATGATTTATCAAAAAAAATGATTAATGAACTTGGTGTTATTGTTTGCCCGGTTGATTATTATGTTGACGGTTATGAGTACAATTCAAAAACAAATGAAATAGCTGCAAAAGATTTTTATGATAATATGAGAAAAGGTGCTGATGTTAAAACAACACAAGTTAATCAACAATCTGCTTATGATTTTTTGGAAAGTATTTTAAAAACCGGAAAAACAGTTTTACATATTAGTTTTTCTGGTGGTATTAGTGGAACATATCAAAGTTTTTGTTATGCCCAAAAGGAATTGCAAAAAAAATATCCTAACAAATGCTTTGTTATTGATAGTTTATGTGTATCTGGTGGGCAGGGCCTACTATTAATGCTACTTGCAAAAAAGGCAAAAGAACAAAGTATGACAATAGAAAAATTAGTTGAATATTGCAATAATATAAAAAATAAAGTGAATCATATTTTTACTGTTGATGACTTAAAATATTTGGTAAAGGGTGGTAGAGTAAGCAAGACAAGTGCGAAAATTGCAGGGCTATTACACATAAAGCCACTAATGAAAGTTGATGATTTTGGAAAACTTGTTGCAACCAATAAGGTTATTGGCAGAAAATTAGTTATAAAAAAGATGTTTGACAAAATGTTAGAAAACTACGACCCATATTATGCTGATATATTAATATCTCATGCGGATTGTGAAGAAGATGCTAAAAAACTTGCTCAAATGATAAGTAATCATTTTGGCTTAACTTCAAAAATTTTACCACTAGACTATTTTATTGGCGCACATTCTGGTCCCGGCACACTTGCACTGTTTTATGTGGGTGATAAAAGATAGGATTACTAAATAAATTTTAATTAAAAAAATAAACATTAACTTAATAATTATAACTTAAAACATTTATTAAATCTATTATTGATAATAAAAATACTTGACATCATGCTCATTATGGTTTAAACTATGTGAGCATGTTTGTGTTATAGCATTATTTTTATAATCTAATGGTTAATTAAAAGCTTTAAACAAAAATTTTGTTAATTTTATAATTTGCGCTGTTAGCTCAATTGGATAGAGCGTTGGTGTACGGAACCAAAGGATGTGGGTTTGAATGTTATCCCTTAAAAATGTTCAAAAAAAACTTAATATGCACTCATAGCTCAATTGGATAGAGCGTTGCGCTACGGACGCAAAGGCTTGGGGTTCGAATTTCCCCTTTTCAAAAAATTCAAAAATTTAATAGTTTGCGCCCATAGCTCAATTGGATAGAGCGTTAGTCTACGGAACCAAAGGATTGGGGTTTGAAGTTCCCCATTAAAAAAATTCACATTTTGCATCCATGGTGAAATGGATATCACAAAGGTCTACGGAACCTTCATTTCGGGTTCGAATCCTGATGGATGCACCAAAAAAGTCCGAAAAATCGGGCTATTCAGCAACTTTTAGAGTTGCTGAATTTTTATTTGTAAGATTAAAAAACCGAACCCCTAAATCATTATTTTGATTTTTATAGGGGTTCGATTTTTGCTGTATCAATTTTTCACTGTTTTTCTTAAATTTGCTCAAAAAGTGCCGTTTTCTACGAATTTGTCACGAATTTTTCAAAAATTTATGCAAGAATAGTGGTTTTTATCGTGTAAAATCGGTTAGTTTTGTGTAGTGTCATTTAGTATCATTTTTGCAAGATTTTTGCAAAGCAATTTTAGCCACCTAATGCTGAACCACGAAATTTTGATTTTTTCTCATCGATATTTTTTATTATTTCTGTATATCCACAGTTTTTGCAAGTGTAAGTAAAATAATCACTTAACCAATCTGGTATTCCAGAGAGTGATAATGTGCTTGGACCTGACAAACTTCCTTTTACAACTTCATTACATCTACATTTTGGACAATATTTCATTTCATACATAGTTTTTTCTCCTTATATATTTTTAATTCTTGATAAATAATACCTAATATTATTAGGATTTAGTTGATTGGCTCTATTATCCAAATTTGCTTTATATGCTCTATTATTGGGATTTTTCTGTTTTGAATAATAGTCATATTGTTTTTTAGATAATTTGTGATTGTTGTTTTTCATTTAATCACCCCCTTTAAAGTTGAGAATAAAAAATTCCATACACAACTATGTGTGAATGGAATTTAACCAACTTTATTTATTTTCCTTTACACACATAGCAAAAACAATAACATTAAATGTCATCATTTTATATATGGTGTAAAGTGTAGAAACAAACTGGGGGACAAATGTCCAGCTGACCTGCAATCTGTCTATTACATAACGAGTATTTACAAAGGTAATATTAGTTTCTATAAATTACGCAAAACTCTTTTTCAAATAATACGATGCACAATTACATTTCATCGCAACTTCTTTGCATTCAGAAATACATACTCGTCTTGTATTCTATAGAAAGTTGATTGTGCGGCCTTCAAATACTATTTTACTTGAATTTTACAGCCAAATCTCTTTGGATAATCATAAAATATCATAACAAATAATAAATGTCAACTAAATATTTACATCTCTGCATAATCTTGTTTTTATAAATATATACAAAAATCGATACAATTTATTTATTTTATGTTATAATAAATATATAAACTAAGACTATTTAAGATAAGTAGCAATGTTAAAGAATTAAAATCCTGATGACTACAAGTTGATAAAACTTTATTAAAAAATGCTTATATAGAGAATTAATGGAGTAAAAAAATGAATTATACCAATAAAACATATATCTGCCATCATTGTGGAAATGAAGGCATTATGATAGAACATTCAAACTATACACATGAATTGCATTTAGATTCTTATGATTCTTATGAAGAAATAAAATTTTTTGAATGTCCCGTTTGTCATAAACCAATAATTTATGAATTATTGTTATCTGATGATGATTTTGACACTGATGAAAATGGCAATAGAATAGCAACTGAATTTATTGTATATCCGAACAATAAACTTAATTATCATGTTCCTAAAGAAATTAGACAAGCTTATGAATCGGCACTCTTAACAAAAAACACAGATTTGAACATTTTCGCATTATCATTGAGAAGAACATTAGAGCTTATAGTTAAAAATAAAAATGCAAATGGGAAAGATTTAGCAGCTAAAATAAAAAATTTATCTAGTATTGGCATTTTTCCACAAACATTAAATAGCGCTGCAACTATAACAAGGTTGATTGGTAATATTGGAGCACATAGCATAATTAAAGATAATTTATCACTATATGATTTAGAAAAATTATCAGAAATTGTAAAGTATATTATAGAGTATGTTTATATATTACCCGAAGAAATAAAACGATTACAAAAATTAGAATCAGAAAATAATCAAAAAAATTAAATCATTCTAGTTTTGTCTTTTTTATAGTTTGTAATTTTCACTTAATTTTTCAAGATATTCGGCAACTTTAATTGTTGTCGTTTTTTTGTTTTCAGCATAAAAATATAAGTTTATTAAATAATTATTTTAAAATCAATTTTTCACATATCTCAACAAAATATAAATTTACATCTCT
>CAMOCI010000006.1 GCA_946610635.1 uncultured Clostridia bacterium
AGTATTAGACGATTTAGATGATGACTTTGACGATTTGGATGACGAAGACTTTGATGACGAAGACGAAGAATATGAAGATGAAGATGATGAATAATTTAAAGAGCAAATTACGTATGTAGTTTGCTTTTTTAAAAATAACAATAGTTTTTTATATAATTAATTTTGATATGTACACTCTTTTGTAGTGTTTTAAATCAATTTGATATTTTAAAATATTTTTTAATCATCTACACATAATTAATATGTAGGTGATATATGAAAGATACAAGTAACGTGCAGTATAATAAAAGTAACAATAACACTATAAGTAAAACAAAGAAAAATAAAAAGTTTAAACTAATTACAAGTTTGGCATTATTTTCTATTGCAATTTTTATGGTAATATCGGGTATTGTTTTAGGTTATAATGATCAAAAAACAAAGTTTACAAGTGACATTTATATTAATGGCAGTAATGTTAGGGGTTACACAGCACAAATGGCTTCTAGACAATTAAAACAGGATTTAAATGAAAATTTGGATGGAGTTGACATTAAACTTGTTTATGGCGATAGAGAATGGCATTTTGATGAATATGATTTTGAAGTTGATGAAGCAGTAGAAAAAGTTGTAAGTAATGCTTTTAAAACAAGTAAGTTAAGTAGTAAAGATGCTATTGCTCTTGCTAGTGCAAAAATCAAAAACTTTAATTTTGATATTACTGATATTTTCAAAAATTTTGATTTAAAAATTGATAATATCATAAAAGATATTGATATAGAACCAAAAGATGCCAGTGTAACTTTTAATCCAGATGAAAAGCAAATGTTTGTTATAAATAAAGAAGAAGAAGGAGTAAAAGTTGATAGAAAAAAATTAATAGAATTATTAAATAAACAAATTTTAAAAGATAAACAAATATGTATTGATATTCCTGTTTTACAAATTCAACCCAAAATAACAAGTGAATATTTTGATGATAAATTAAGTTTACAATCAAAATTTTCTACAAACATAAAAAATAGTCAGGCAGGCAGAAGAAACAATGTTAGTGTTGCATTAAAAAAAGTTAATGGTACAATAGTTAAACCAAACGAAATTGTTAGTTTTAACAATTTAACTTCTCCTCAAGATGCAAGTGGTGGTTATCAAAATGCTATAATTATTTTAAATGGTATTTATACAAATGGCATGGGTGGTGGAATTTGTCAAGCTAGCACAACGCTTTATAATGCTTTGGTGCTTGCAAATTTAGAGATTGAAGAAGTGCATAAGCACACAATACCTGTGCATTATGTTGAACATGCATTAGATGCAATGATAAGTGATGGCTATGCAGATTTAATTTTTAAAAATACAAGCGATAATGATGTGTATATTAAAAGTTATGTGCAAGGTGATGATGCCGTTGTAGAAATATACGGAAAAACTTTGCCAGATGGTGTAACAATTAAGAGAGTGGCAGAAGAAACAACAATATCTCACCCTGGTGACAAGATCGTGCAAGACATTAATGGTGAGTATGCTGATAAAGTGCTATATAAAGGCGAATATTACCGTTTAAAATGGCCAAGTGAAGGCTATGATGCAAAAGCATATAAAGAATATTATAAAGACGGCAAACTAATTAAACGAGAAGAGATTAGACACGAGAAATATCAACCACAGCAAGGCATTGTGATAGAAGGTGCAAAAGACTTGCCTGAAGGTTTTGTTTTGCCTGAGCAAGATGTAACCATTTATCCGCCACAAGATGAGCAAAGATAGATAAGTTTTACTAGATAATATAGTTTAAATTTTATTTATATAAATAATATATCAAATTATAAAAAAGGGATTAACCCTTTTTTAGTAAAATAATAATTTAATAATTAATAATTTAAAATGTATATTTTCTTTTATTAATTGTATTATATTGTCATAAAAATCCTGTCAAGTTTTTATGCAAAATATATAAATATTTTGTATATATCCACAAAATAGTCAGGTTATCCACACAAAAACAGGCTAATAAAGTGTATAAATTAATATGTTTTACAATGTTTTTAAAGTTAAATTGTGGATAAATAGACGTAAAATTGTGGATAAGTGGATAACTTTTGAATAAACATGCAAATAATAATGCATTTATACACAAAATTCATAAATATTCATGCAAATTTATAAATATGATTGTGTGTACAAGTGGAAAACTATTTTTGAAGTTAAAATTTGTTAGAAATTACTATTTGTATAAATGTGGAAATGGATTTTTTGTATGTGCAAAACTTTTAATGCTACTCATAAATATTCAAATAATATAAATTGGTATATCTCACGATATAAAGGCATAAACTTAATAGAAAGATCATAAGGCTTAAACCTGCTAAAATATCACTAAAAAAATGTACTCCTAAGTATAATCTAGCAAAGCACATTAAAGTGCAAAATAATACTATTAAAACTGTTGATACAATTGGTGCCCAATTGGTTTTGTAATACTTTAAACTAAATAGTGTGAGTGATAAATAAAATATATTTGCTGTTTGTGCATGACCACTAGGAAAGGAGTAACTTGTTGGCATAGAATAAAGTAATGTTTCTTCTGACAAAAAAAATCCCTGTGGTCTTGTTCTCATTATAATTACTTTTATGATTAAATTTAGCAATGCACTTGTTATTGTTAAAATTGTAACAGGCAATCCTAATCTCTTTCTGCTAGGTAGTATTAAAAGCAATAGGCACAATATTGCAATAGTTCTTGTTTCTCCTAAATATGATAATATCACAAAAAAATAATCAAAAAATCTAGCACGGTTGCCACTAGCAAAGCCAGCAACAGTTTTATCAATAATTAAAATACTTTTATCTCTTATTGCAACAAGTATCAAGATATATAAAAAAACAAGCAAGGCAAGGTTTATTAAAATAATGTTAGATACTTTTTCATAATCCAATTTTCTTTTTATCATAACATAATTTTGTCACATTTTAAAAATAATAAACTTGTATATAATTTGTATTTTAGATCTTTTATAATACATATAAACTAAAACATAAACATATCTTTTATTGAATTTATAATATACACCTGTGAATTTTGGTTGTTTAAATTGTATTTATAATGTAAAATAATATTAAGAATAAAATAATATTAAGAGGTGTATTATGTCGCCACAAATAATTAGTTTAGGTATAAGTATTTTAGCAGGATTAATCATTTTGCTACAAGTTTTTTGGGGTGCAATCAGGGGATTAAAAAAGAGCACATTTAGGCTAGTTTGGACAGTCGCGTTTGGTGTTATATGTTTGTTTTTGTCAGGCGTAGTTGCAAAGGCACTTGTAAATTTTGATTTTAGTTTTTTACATTTAAAGTTTAATGGTATAGAGATTAGTACTATGCCACAATTTGTGCAGCAAACCTTGCAGGCTTCTAATCCTGATGTTGCAAACATGATTGCAGATAATCCTAATATTTTGGAACTTTGTACTGTTATTGCAACAAGTGGCTTATCTCTTGTAATGTTTGAAATTTTGTTCTGGCTTACAAAATGGTTGTTGTGGCCAATATGGGCAATATTCTCTCATGTTTTCTTTGGTGGTAAAAAGCATAAAATTGATGCCAATGGCAACAAGATTAAAAAGCATGGTGGTTTTGGTGCACTAATTGGTCTTGCAATAGGTTTTGCAGTTGCAGTGTTTACATTTATTCCACTTGTGGCTGTAAACAATGCTATTATGCAGGTAGAAGCTGAAACAATGACACAGCAGGGCGATGGCACAGAAAAAGGTGCAATTACTTTGGCACTTGGCGACAACGCAAAGTTTTTATCGGTGTACGAAGATAGTATTGTAAATAAAGTATTTAAATATACTGGCATGAATGCACTTCAAGGTGGCATGAGTAATATCTTAACTTCTGCTAATTTTAATGGGCAAAAAATAGTTTTAACAAAAGAAATATCTAACTACACACCAGTTTATAAAGACTATTTGTTGATTAAAAAATATGATTTTTCTAACTTAAGCACAAATGATGTTGAACAAATTATAAAACTTGCTGACGATGCACAATCAAGAGTGCTTTCTGGTTCAATTGTTAAGAGCGTATATAATGAAATAGCACCATATTTAGCAAAAAACATTTTATCAAGAGATGATTATTTTATTAAACTACCAGACCTTGGTGGAGAATTTCAAAACAACTTGATGAGAGATGTTATAAAAGCATTTTTTGGCATTAATGATTTATATGAAATTGATAATTCAAAAATTGTAAAGATAGAAGATATAAAAGATGATATTTCAAAAATGTTACAAATTGCAAGTATTGTAAATAACAATTCAAATTTAATTGTTGAAGTTGCAAATCGTAATATGTCGCTTCAAGTTATTCAAGATAATATTGATGAAACAAAAATAAACCAAAGTGTTGCAGTAGATATTGTTGATAAGTTTTTTGAAATGAGAACAATTAACACACTTTTGCCTGTTATAGTAGAGCCGGGCATTGAGTTTACTGTTAGTTTAGCACCAACCTATAACTATGATGGTGAAGATATAAAAATTGAATATACGCAATTAGATGGCGGTATATCAAAAGATAATTTAAAATTGTTTTTAAAAGATGCTATTAGCAGTGCATTAAAAGTTGTTGATAGCATAGATGAAAATTCTAAAATTTATATTTCTGCCGATAACTTTAAAGATTTGGGTAAAATTGTTGACGGCTTAAAAACCAACCAAATTTTGAGTAATGCGACATACAATTCTGCTATGAATTACGGCACAAAATTTGCAAAGAAGTTTATTAATGAACAAGAATTACAAGCAAGTATAAAAAGTTTTGCTCAAGATGCAGTTGACTCTATTTATGATATAGGTAGTTTTGAAAGAGAATTTGGGTATTTGGGTAATGTTTACAAACTTTATGATAATGGCGAAGAGTTAAATGCACAAAAAGTTTGCAAAATGTTAGATGCCTTTAAACCATCAGTTTTATACACAAGCAATTTAGACAGTTTAGTTGATAATGCTACTGATTTTGTTATTGATTATATAACAGACAATAATTTACCTTTAAATACAACAGATTTAGATAAGATTATCAAAAAAATAAAACTAGTTGAAAGTTTTGAAACAGAACTTAATAAGATAAGTGACCTTTATGATTTTATTATTGATATATCTGCACAAAGTGATATTATGGCAGAAATTGTGAAGGAGCAAAACTTAAAATTACTTGGCGAAGATTTAGATACAGCAATATATAATGAAAGCATTATACTAACAGATGCAAACTGTAAAATTTTACTTTCTAACTTTGTTGATAAATTAGAATTACCAGAAGATTTTGCAGATTATAAGCAAGACATTGTTGATAACATTCAAGATATAGAGAGTTATGAAACAGAACTTACAGCAGTTGCAAAATTGCTTGGCATAAAAAATATAACAACAACAGGCAGGCAACAAATTGTTGATATCGGCAAGATTATTGACCAAACAAAAAATTGTGCTTTGCTTGATGGACTTGCTATTAATATTGTAAAAGACTACATTGATAAACAAATACCAACAGGGTTAAGCGAGAGCATTGTAAATGCAATCAATGCTATAAAAGCAAATTTAAGCGTAGATTTGACTTTTGAAGATGAGTTTGGTTATGCTTATGACTTAATTAACATTAATGTTTCAACCATTGCAGATTTAAGAGATTATTTGGCACAGAAATTAATTAATGCAGATGGCACAAGCAAGAGTGAGTTGATTACAAGAGAAGTTATCTATGATATTGTTATAGATAAAGCAAGTGAAATTAATATTGATGATATAGATATTAACCAAGATATTGCAGACAAATTATCTTATGATAAAAACAATAATGTAAACATATTAGATGTGTTAACGCAGTTAAACACTTTGCAAGCAGAAATTGAAGGTTTGCAACAAGTGCCAGAAGTAGCAGATATGAATAGACAAAAACTTATTGAAATCGGTGGAAAAATAGATGCACTCTCAACAAATTATAATTTGATTTTAAGTGACACTGCTATTAATAAAATAGGTGATTATGTTGCAAAACAAATTAACTTAAAAGTTCAACAACATGCAAGTTTGCCAGCAACACAAAAACAAACAGTGCAAGATATATATAACGATTTTGCAAATAATGGCACAGAATCATTTGTAGCGTTGTTTATAGACTATGCTGACGCACTTGAAATATAATATAAGTTTGTTAAAATAAACTTAATCAAAAAATTGTAGAGAAAATATAATCTCTGCAATTTTTTGTAATATGTTTTATCTAAAAATACTATTGCATATCAAATTTTTGTATGATATAATTATGTACAAAATGGAGTAAGTTATGAAAAAAATTTATATGATTTGGGAAGATGATTGGGGAAATACAGGGATATTTTTTGATAATGAAAAAGATGCCAAAGAGTATTGTGCCCTTTTAAATAATGGCCATGTTATAGGGAGTTGTGGACATTATCGCTACAGCTATAAAATATTTAAGTCTTTTAATACAATGCAAGATTTTAAAACGGAGAAAAAGGCTGACTATAAAAATTACTTAAAAGATGCCATTAAAGCATTAAAAGAAAGTATAAACGAAGTAAAAAGAAACCGTTATTATTTTAATGTGAATTTTGGTGACTCATATTATGCTGATTTTAGTTTAGAACATTTTGAAAATGTTTTAAATAATTTTAAAGAAGATTACTATTCAGCTAGCCAACCTAGCTATGAAACATATATAGGTTATCATTATGGCAAAAATAGATGTTTAACAAAAGAAGATTTGCCTATTATTAAAGAAGCATACAAAAAAGCGAAATTAGAACTTAAAAATATGCAAAAAACGCTTAAACAATATCAAAAAGAATATGTTGAATTGTGTGGTAAAACAAATAATCCAAAAGAAGAAAAAGAGTTAACAAAATAATGCAAGGCACGGAACTATTTCGTGCTTTTTTGTTTAAATATTATATAAAAATAAAATTTTATGATATTATATACATTATGAAAGAAAGTTATTTTGAAAATTTGATAAAAGATTTTGACAATTATGTATTTACCCAAACCCAGCAACAAATTTTTGAGTATGCACAGAGTTGTAGAGAAAAGTTTATACCTTGCATAAGAGAGAAAACTGCTAAATTGCTTTGTCATATAATTAGCAAAACACTACCAAAAAATATTTTAGAGATAGGCACTGCAACAGGTTGCAGTGGGGCATTGATGCTTTTATCTTGTTTATCATCAAATTTAACAACATTAGATGTAAGCGAAGAAATGTGTAAAATGGCGCAGCAAACTTTTGATAAATATGGATTAACAAACAGAGCACAAATCTTGTGTGATGACGCATTAAACTATTTTCAAAATGCTAATAGCACTTTTGATTTTATATTTTTAGATGGTCCTAAAGGGCAGTATATAAAATATTTACCATATTTAAAAACAGTAATAAATGGTGGTGGTATAATTTTTTGTGATGATGTTTTGTATTTTGGCATGGTGCTAGATGATAGCAAGGTTATTCATAAAAAAATAACTATTGTGCGTAATTTGCGAGAGTTTTTAAACTTAACACAAAGTGATACTGAATTTGAAACCAAACTTTTAGATATTGAAGATGGCGTTTTGCTTATAAAAAAGCAATAAAAAAGGTAATTATGAATAAAAGATTAAGAGAATTATTAGCAAAAACATTATTTATAAAAGATATAAAATGTTTGTTTTGTAATAGAGAACTGGATTTTGATAGTCGCTACTGTGTTTGCGATGATTGTTTAAAATCATTACCTTACATAACAGGTAAAATTTGCAAAAAATGTGGAGAGCCAATAAAAAGTATGGCAGCATATTGTATGCGTTGCAAAAATCATGTGGATAGGGGATTTGATGTAGCAAGAGCGACATTCTTGTATAAAGGTGTTATAAAAGATGGTATTATAAATTTAAAATATTATGGCAACAAATATTTAGCGGAATATTTAAGTAGTTTTTTACTTGATAGTTATTATAAATATGATTTTAAAAGTGATGTAATAATACCTGCACCGATGAGTGCAAAGAGTTTAAAAGCTCGTGGCTTTAATCAAGCAGAAATGCTTTGCAGTGCTTTTATAGATAAGGGTTTGGATGTAAATACAAATTGTGTTGCAAAAGTGCTAGAAACTCAAAATCAAGCAAAGTTAAATTTTAAAGATAGGCAAACAAATCTTGTTGGTGCTTTTAAAGTTGTTAATAAGAAAGCAGTTGAAAATAAAAATGTTTTGATTGTAGATGACATATTCACAACTGGTGCAACTTGCAGTGAAATTGCATCTGCACTAAAAAAAGCAGGAGCAAAACGAGTTGATGTTATTACTCTTTGCCATGATATGCCAGAGGATGTTACTAACTAAAAATTATTTATACTAAATTTATATTTTAAACTAAAACTCCATATAAAAATATTAAAATGTAAAAAAGATAGTTTTAATTAACTATCTTTTTTGTTTTGTTATTGGTATTTACTTTTAAGCAAAATATTCGTCATAAACTAAATTTGCAAAATTTGTGTTGATAACTTTTTTGTAATCTGGTGTTGCAGTTTGTGCAAGCTCACCAGCACCTTTAAGCATCTTAACAAGTCTGTTAAAGTTTTCTTCGCTCATAACTGGTGTTGCATTCCATGCGTCTGCCAAAATGTAGTTTTGCATACCAACTTTTAAGCTTTCTTTGCTACTTCCGCTAAATGATGGTGCTAAACTTTCAACAACTTGGTCAATGTTGGCTGTTTTAATAAATTCAAGACCTCTTTGAATTGCTTTTAAAAATGCAATAATAACTTCTGGATTTTGTTGAATATAACTTTTGTTTGCACTAAAACAAGTAAAAGGTATTTCTCCACTTTCAGCACCAACTGCGGCAACAATATAACCTTTGCCTGTTTTAACAAATTCACTTGCAGCTGGTTCAAACAATGTCATGTAGTCACCAACTCCACTTAAAAATGCACCAGATATATTTGCGAATGCAATACTTGTATCAAATGTCAAATCGGTTTCTATATCATAGCCATTGTTTTCTAATGCCATTTGTAAACTCATTGCGGGGCTACCACCTTTACGTCCTGCAATAATATGCTTTCCTTCCAAATTGCTCCAATCAAAATTTGTTTCGTTATTTCTTGAAATTAAGAATGAACCATCACGTTTTGTTAATTGACCAAAAACAACAGGGTAGTTAGGGTCACCATTAACATAAGAGTAAATGTTTTGTTCTGCTCCCATAAGGCCAATGTCAGCAGAGCCTGTCATAAGAGCCACATTTGTTGTATTGCTACCTTCTGCTGTAACTAAATCTACAGTGTAGCCTTCATCTTCAAAATAGTGATTATTTATTGCAATATAAAGTGGGGCATAAAAAATACTATTTGTAACTTGATTAACTCTTATTGTTTTTTTGCCTGTGCTGTTTGTGCAACCAACAAGACCAATGCTTGCCGAAAGTACAATCACAGCCATTAAAAAAAATGATAAAAATTTTTTCATAAATCCTCCATAATCAATAGTATTCACAAGAACATTTTTTTGTTAATTATTGATTTTTGCTAATTTTTTAGATTTTTTAAACTTTAATTATAATGATTTTTATATAATTTATATATTTAATATTAGATATTATCAAACTTGTAACATTATTTTTTATCAAAAAATATACTGAAAATATGACAAAAGAAAATTTAGATATAAAAAAAACAAAAGAAGATATATTGATGCAAATAAATGATGTGGGTTTAATTTATCAATCAAAAAACGGAGAAACAGAAGCAGTTAAGAACTTTAAACTTAAAGTAAAAAATGGCGAGTTTGTTTCTATTGTTGGACCTAGCGGTTGTGGTAAAACAACGATGTTATCTATCATGAGTGGTATTTTGCCAGTGACGAGCGGAGAAGTTTTGCTTGACGGCAAAAACATAAAAGATACTAAAAAATACATTGGTTATATGTTTCAACGCGATGAACTTTTTGAGTGGAGAACTGTTTGGCAAAATATTATGCTTGGGCTAGAAATTAAAAAGCAAGTTAGCCAAAAACAAAAAGACTATGCAAATAGTTTAATAGAAAAGTATGGACTAAAAGATTTTGTAAACAAAAAGCCAAAAGAACTAAGTGGTGGTATGCGTCAAAGAGTTGCACTTATTAGAACTTTGGTGTTAGAGCCACAAATTTTGCTATTAGATGAGCCATTTAGTGCGCTAGATTTTCAAACAAGATTAAGTGTTTGTGATGATGTTGCAAGTATAATAAAAAATGAACACAAAACAGCAATACTTGTTACGCATGATATTAGTGAAGCAATTAGCATGGCAGATAGAGTTGTTGTGCTAACAAAAAGGCCAGCCACTGTAAAAACTGAGTTTGATATAAACTTAGGTAATGTTACACCATTACAAAAAAGAGAAAATCCAGAGTTTTCTAACCTTTTTAATTTGATTTGGAAGGAGTTAGATAAATGAAAAATAATACAAAAGATATAAATATCAAAAATGACATAAATATACAAAAAATCGAAAAGATAACAAATAACGTAAAAAAAATACAAAAAAAAAGTAAAAAATTAATAAAAAACAAAAATTTTTTAATAAAACCACAAAAAAATACTCAAAATAAAACAACTGAGAATTTAAACAAACAACATATTTCAACGGCTAGAGAAGAATATTTAAGAAAACAAAAGAAAAGAAAAATTTTTGTAATATCAATAAGAGTTTTAATACTTGTTGTATTTTTTGCTTTGTGGCAAATACTAGCAGACACCGGTGCAATAAATGTGTTTGTGTTTAGTTCGCCATTAAAAATAATTGTAACTATTGGAGATTTGTTTGCATCAGGCAACTTGCTTTATCACATTTTTATAACTTTTTATGAAGCTTTTTTAGGATTTTTAATAGCAACCGTTTTAGGCTATCTAATTGCAATAATACTTTGGTGGAATGATAGATTAAGAGAAATATTAGAGCCTTATATAATCATACTAAATAGTTTGCCAAAAGTAGCACTAGGCCCTATCATTATAATATGGTTTGGTGCAGGCACAAAAGCCATTATTGTTATGGCGATACTCATTATGATTATCATAACAGTTATTTCAATATTAAACTCTTTTGTTACTTGTGATAAAAACAAAATACTTTTAATGCAAAGCATGGGTGCAAGCAAATGGCAGATTTTAACTAAACTTGTTATGCCAAATGGAAGGAGAGAGTTTATGTCTGTGCTAAAAATTAATGTTGGCATGACGTGGGTTGGTACAATAATGGGTGAGTATCTTGTTAGTAAAGCAGGGCTAGGATATTTGATTGTTTATGGCAGCCAAGTGTTTAAACTAGACCTTGTTATGACAAGCATATTAATATTGTGCCTTCTTGCAGGGGTTATGTATGGTTTTGTATGCCTTATCGAAAAATGGGTTAATAATAGATAATTAATTAGAAATAGAATATATAACTAGCAAAAAATAATAATATTTTAGAATTAAAATTTTTAAAATAAATGTAAAAAAAATGATAAAAAATCACAGAGTTATCATCTGTGATTTTATAATTGTAATTATCATTTTTTATTCTTCTAAACTATCTATACAACCATGCTTTAAATAAATAATTTTTAATCCCAGTTGCTTAGCAATATTTACATCACTTGTGGCAATAATAAATGTGCTTTGAGTATTTTCTGTAATCATTTCTTTTATTTTTATAACAATTTTTTGGCACTCTGATGGTAAAAGCCCAGCACAAATATCGTCAATCAAAAACAAA
>CAMOCI010000007.1 GCA_946610635.1 uncultured Clostridia bacterium
GCAAATCAATGTGGAACAACACAAGCAAGTATTTATAGATATGAACATAACGAGTCGGATGTGCCACTTGATATTTTGCTTTGGTATGCAGATTTCTTTGATGTATCATTGGATTATATTTTTGGTAGATGTGATGAGCCACAAGGCAAGTTATATCAAAATCAACCAAAAGCAATTTTTGAAGATGAAAATATGAAGAATATGATTGAAATGTGCTTTGACCCTAAATCCCCAGCAAATGCAAAACTCAAAGAAGCATTATTGAATTTGTTAAAGGAGAACAAAAAATGAGAGCAGTTATTTATGCAAGATATAGTTCTGACAATCAACGAGAAGAAAGTATTGACGGACAACTTCGGGAATGTATGGAATATGCAACTTACAATGAAATGCAAGTTGTAAATAACTATATTGACCGTGCATTGTCGGCAAAAACTGACAACAGACCAAACTTTCAACAAATGATTAAAGATAGCTCAAAAGGTCTTTTTGATATTGTTATTGTTTGGAAATTAGATAGATTTGCAAGAAATAGATATGATAGTGCTCATTACAAAAATATACTAAAAAAGAATGGTGTTAAAGTTGTATCTGCAACTGAAAGTATATCACAAGACGCAAGTGGAATATTACTTGAAAGTATGCTTGAAGGATATGCTGAATATTATTCTGCTGAACTTGCTGAAAAGGTTAAACGTGGAATGACAGAAAATGCACTTAAAGGTCTTTGGAATGGTGGTCAAGTTCCATTTGGATATGTGATTAACAAAGAAAGAAAACTTGATATAGATGAAATCAATGCTCCTGTTGTTAAAGAAATATTTGCTATGTGCAATGATGGAATGACAATCAAAGCAATTTACAATAATCTTAAAGAAAGAAATATTACAAGACCAAATGGAAAGCCACTAAGATATAATGCTGTTAGATATATTCTGACAAATAGAACTTACATAGGCGAATATAACCACTCTGGAATTAAGATAGAAAACTCTGTTCCTCAATTAGTTAGTGAAGAATTGTTTAATGCTGTTCAACTTGAAATTGCAAAGAACTCTCACGCACCAGCAAGACATACTGCAAAAGATGATTACCTTTTAACAACAAAACTATTTTGTGGAAAATGTGGTGCTATGATGGTATCACAAGCAGGAACTAGTCATACAAATAAAGTGCATAGATATTATGCTTGCGTTAGGCAAAAAAAGCATAAGTGTGATAAGAAAATGATACACAAAGATAAGATTGAAAACTTTATTGTTTACAAAACAATGCAAATATTACAAAATGATGAATATATTGATTATCTCGCAGAACTTCTATATAATTTACAATATACTGAAAGCACAATGCTACCAAAACTTGAAGAAGAATTAAAGGCAAAACAAAAAGAAATTGATAATATTTTGTCTGCAGTAAAAAAGGGCTTGGCGCAAGATACACTCTTAAAAGAGCTCGCAGAACTTGAAAAACAAAAAGAAGAAATATCAATTTCTATTGCAAAAGAAAACATTAAAACACCAATCTTTACAAAAGAACAATACAAATTAGCACTTTCAAATTATCGCAAAGTAGATATAACAAAAATAGACGGAAAACGAAAACTTATAGACACATTTATAAATGCAATATTTGTGTTTGACGATAATATAAAAATTGTATATAATGGAAACAACAAAGAAGAAGTTATAACACTAGATGAAATAGAAAGTTCAAACTTGATTTCATCTGGTGCACCATTACACTTATTGAGTATGACAATTAAAACACACCAAGTGAGAAATGCAAAAAAAATATGATGTAGAAAAATTAACAAACGTTTATGTTGAAAATACTATAAACAAAATAAAATGATTTCGAAATTAAATTTGTAATATATTATGGTACTAAAAAAGTCATGTTTCCTAACATGACTTTTTATTGATAACGTATAGTTTTGTACTAAACTTATAGCTTGTTTTGTAATTTTAAAAATCAAGTTGCCGGGTCATACATTTCATATATGCTTGTTTCAGTTTCTAGCACATATATTATGCCACTTTTTGTGTAGTCAACATAGTTGCCGTTTTTGTCAGTTGTTGCATCATAAGTAGAAAATGCTAGGTTTAATTTATCACTTAATTGATTTACGCTGTTTTCCACAATAATTTGCACGCCACTATGCATATTAATTAAAAGTTGTCCGGGTTTTTCGTAATTTAATTGAACCGATTTAACCCTTGCTTTAACTTCGTTATACTGCAAATGCCATTCTCTAAAACATTTAAACAAGACATCAAAATAATCATCACTCAAAGTGAAAAAATCACCTTCTGTAACATTTTGATTAGATAAATCTGTATTTAATATCTCTATACCATTTGATGTGCTATTTTGGTATGTATTAAGTATTTTTAAAACTTTCATTTTTTCATCAGTAATAGCATATTTATTATTTGATAGTTTAACTACAAAACACTCATTTCTTTCAACACAATTAACAACAAACTTGTTAGGAAAAAATGTTTCTATATTTATAACCCTTAAATATGGATTTAATTTTTCTATATTATTTACATAATTAGATTTTGTTGACAAAAACACACTTTCTCCATATTTAAACTTGCCACTTTCAATAATTTGTGCTTCTCTGCCTAACATTACATTTGTGGTTGATAAAAATTGCACTTCTACATATTTCAATGAAAAAATTGTGCTTGATAAAACTACAAACACAGCAAGAAATACAAAAATAATCAAAAATATTGCTAATTTTTTATTCTTCACAATTTTCTCACAATCTTTCTATTTCAGCACCCAGTAAAGATAAATCACGCTCAATATGGTCATATCCTCTATCAATAAAATGCACATTATCTATTGTTGTATAGCCATCTGCATTTAAACCCGCAAGCACAAGCCCAGCGCCAGCTCTAAGGTCTGTTGCGCAAACATCTGCACCACTCAACTTTTTAACACCCGTCACTTTTGCCATGTTACAAACAACGTCAATTTTTGCACCCATTTTAAGTAGCTCTGGCACTTGCTTAAACCTGCCATCAAAAAGATTTTCGTGAATAACACAGTTACCCTTAGAAACAGTCATAAGTGACAAAAACACACTTTGCAAATCTGTTGGAAATTTTGGATACACACCAGTAGTAATGCTTTTTAAAGCATTACATCTTTTGTTTGCTGATATCTTTATTTTATCATTTTTTGTGCTAACATTGCAACCACAATATGCAAGTTTTTTTAAAACACTTTTTAAATGCAATGGATTAATATTACAAATTTCTACATCTCCACCACAAATTGCAGTTGCAGCCAAATATGTACCCGCCACAATTCTATCACCAATTGGCAAGTACTCTGTGCTATGTAATTTATCAACGCCAAATATTGTTATACTGCTTGTTCCTGCACCAAAAACTTTTGCACCCATACTATTTAAAAAGTTAGCAAGGTCCACAACTTCTGGCTCTTTTGCACAATTTTTTAAAGTTGTTTTACCTTTTAAAAATACACACGCAAGCATCAAATTTTCTGTGGCACCAACACTCTGTTTTTCAAACTCAACAACACCATTATGCATATCGCTACCATCACAGTACAAATAACCATGCTCTTCTACTATTTTTACTCCTAACTGTCTAAGGCCAAACAAATGTAAATCAATGGGTCTATTACCTATTAAACAGCCACCCGGCTGACCTATAATACATTTTTTAAGCCTTGCCAGCGTTGCTCCCAAAAAAATAATGCTTGCCCTTATATCGCCACCCAATTCATTACTAATTAAACATTTATCAATATTTTTACAATTTATACTTAATGTGTTATCAAACTCTATTATTCCTGCACCCATACTTCGTAATATAGCACACATTTTTTTAATATCACTAAAATTTGGAACGTTAAAAAGTGTAACTTCGCCATCACATAATGTGCAAGCTGCAAGTATAGGCAAAATTGCATTTTTGCTAGAACATATATCTATACTTCCATAAAGTTTATGTCCACTTTTAACTCTAATTTTATTCATATACTTGTTTATTCAAAAATAAGTTTTATTGTTAAAAAAAAGCATAAATTGCTTAATTAACCATATTATTAACAAAAAAGTAATCAAAATTATATTATTATTTTTATAAAAAAATTTTAAATACAATTATACGCATTAAAAAAAACTGAACTATAAAAGTTCAATTTTTAATTCTTTACACTTATCAATATTCTTTTTGTCCCAATAAGTTGCTTGCACTTCGCCAATATGGGCTCTACCAAGTAAAAGTTGACATAATCTGCTTTGACCTATACCGCCACCAATAGATAAAGGCAATTCATTATTCAAAATTGCTTGATGATACGGTAAAGTCAATCTATCGTTATTTTGAGTTTTTTGAAGTTGACTTGATAATGAATCACTATTAACCCTAATCCCCATGCTAGATACTTCTAGTGCCATATCCAAAACTTCGTGATAAAATAGCAAATCGCCATTAAATAACCAATCATCATAATCTGGTGCCCTTAAATCATGCGGCAATCCGTCGCTTAATGCTTCACCAATTTGCATAATAAATACTGTTTTGTATTTTTTTGTAATTAAGTATTCTCTCTCTTTGCTTGTTTTGTTAGGATACATAACAAGAAGTTCCTGACTTGTGATAAAATGTACATCTTTACATATATCAACATAATTAAAACCTTGTTTTTTTATGTACTCGTTTGTTAAATAAATTGAACTAACAATTTTTTTAACTGTACTTTTAAGATAACTAATAGTTCTATCTTTTTGTGTGATAGATTTTTCCCAATCCCACTGGTCAACAAATACCGAGTGTACTTCATCTAACATTTCATCTCGTCTTATAGCAATCATATCAGTATAAATACCTTGATTTACTGGTATATAATATTTTTTTAATGCAAAACGCTTCCATTTTGCAAGTGATTGCACTACTTCGAGTTCTTTATTATCGGCCTTAATATCAAAACCAACTTTTCTTTCAACTCCTGTTAAATCATCTTGAAGTCCACTTTCTTTTGTAACCAAAAGTGGTGCTGAAACTCTCAATAAATTTAACTTTTTTGCTAAAACTTTTTCAAATTTATCTTTTATTAGTTTTATATATTTTTGTTTATCTAAAACATTAATTTTAATGTATTTGTCTATATTAAATTGCATAATCACTCCATAAAAATATTTATATTATATCAAAAGTACAAACTAAAAGCAAAATAATATAATCTCTAAAATTAATCAAATTTTCACTAAAAAAAATGCAAGTATATATTTTAAGCTAATGTACATTCCATGCCTTGCTTTGAAATATTAAGAAGTATACCAATCGCACTCATAAACACAACAAGTGATGTTGAACCTGCCGAAATAAATGGAAGTGGAACACCTGTTGGAGGAATTGAAGCGCTAATAACTCATTAGTGTCCTTTAATTATTAAACTATGTTACAAATAACTATCAAAATTGTAAATATGTATTAATCTCTGAATAGCCCAAAATTATTGACGATTATAGGTCAGTACATTTTTAAGTAATAAGACCACTTAGTACTTAAAAATGTACTTACATTAACAAATTTATTTTTAATTTAATGATTAATGTGTAATATACTTTAGATAATAGTCAATATTATTTTGTTCAAAAACTTTTTTGTATAAGAACCAATCTTTATAGTCACTTTCTAAAATACAAATATTTTTGATTGTTTTTTTTACATAGTATTTTGACATACAATCATCAAAAAATCCTTTCATTGCTTTATATGATTGGTTATTGGTTTTCATCATATTTATCTCTTGCAAAATTGCTTTTAGTATTTTTTTACTAGAAATATATATTGCTTGTTTATTTTCACCAAACATTTTTTTAGGATAATTATATCTATAGAAAATCGTCTTGTATGAATTACTGAAAACATTTTTCAAACCATTTTGTGTCAAGCCAGTATTTCTTATGTAATAATTGTATAGACAATCGGATATTGTATTTATTTTCCTGCAATTTTCGTAATACTTAAAATTAAATATAGTATCTTCATCATAATTGATTGATGTTGAAAATCTAATGTTATTATTTACAACAATACTTCTCTTGTATATTTTATTCCATAGAACAGGAAACCAAAAATTATTGAATATATTTATAAAATAATTTGGATCATTAGCATTGCCATATATATTCAAACCACCATATTGATTTTTTTGGCTATCATTTATTTCATTTATTCCACAAAATGCAAAATCGGAATTATTGAATTGAATTGCTTTTAAAAGTTTTTCGCAGTATTCATTTTCCAGCACATCATCGCTATCAATGAAACAAACATACTTGCCTGTTGCTTTTTTTAGTCCCATATTTCTTGCTGATGAAACACCACTATTTTTTTTGTAATAATACTTTACTCTAGCATCATTATTTTCAAAATTTTTACAAATATTTTTAGAGTTATCGGTTGAACCATCGTCAATAAGGATTATTTCAAGTTTTGTATATGTTTGCCTTCTTATTGATGAGAATAATTCATTTAAGTATTTTTCACTATTGTAAATTGGGATAATCAATGATATAGTCTCATTTTTTAAATTCTCAAGTTTTTGCATTCCATTTGCTAGATACTCACCAGAATCTAAAAATATAATATGCTCCGCATATTTATCATTTTTTTCTTTTCTTATATATGCTTCATAATTTTGCTTGAGATTATTAATAAACTCATTCGAATTATTCCTGGCAATATATCGTTTTATGTATTCGTTTTTGTTCTCTACTCTTGGCAAAATTATAGAATAATCAATGTTATTTTCAATGCAATACTGCAAAGCATTGTATGACACAAAAACATATTTATATTTATTTAGACATTCATTTATTGCCCTAAAATAATTATTGGGAAAATCTTTATTTATACTTTTTTCTTTTCCTTTATTAGTTTCACCTATTTCATCATCTAAATATCTATACTGTGATTCTTCCAATTCAATACAATCTTTGTTTGACTTACAAAATGTTGTTTTTCCAACACCCGCAAACGCATAAATGATATATCCCATAATTACACACCTCCATAACTATACAATCAAATAATAAGCCATTCAAGAATTATTATAACATATATCATTGCAATTAGTACAAAATAAATAACAATTTTTAATTAATTGTAATAAAATTATACTCATTAGCTATATCTACATATTTAGCATAAAAAAACAGATTCATATTTCCTGTTTTAATTTCGAAATACTTATTTTGACTGTTTGCTTATGTTTAAAAGTATTCCTATCGCACTCATAAACACAACAAGTGAAGTAGAACCTGCGCTAATAAACGGCAGTGGAACACCTGTTGGAGGAATTGAAGCGCTACATACTGCAATATTTATTAAACTTTGCGTTGCAATAACAGTTGTTATACCACCTGCAAGCAACGCACCAAAACGATCTTTGGCATTCTTTGCAATTTTTATTCCACATACAACAACTATTAGAAATAACAGCATGGTTAAAACTGCTCCCATAAGGCCAAGTTCTTCACAAATTATAGAAAATATAAAGTCACTTTCGCTAAACGGCAAAAAAAGATATTTTTGACGAGAGTTAAAAAGGCCAACACCAAACATACCACCTTCACCAATACTATAAAGCGATTGCAAAAGTTGGTAGCCTTCACCTTTGGGATTTTCCCACGGATTTATAAATGCCATGAGTCGCTTTAATCGGTATGGCTCAATTATAATAAGCGCAGGTACCAAAAGACCAATAGGTAAACTCATATACGCAAAGTGCTTTAAGTTAGCTCCACCCATAAAAAGCATAGCAAGCATAGTTATGCCCACGCACATAGTAATACTCATATTAGGCTCTAACATTATAAGCACACACATGGCGCCACCAATGATAAGCACAGGCAAGATACCTTTAAAAGTTTTAACAATGTCATAACTTTTTGCTAGATAACTTGCAACGAATATAACAAAACCAAACTTGGCAATTTCACTTGGCTGAATAGTAAAACCGGGAAGCCTTATCCACCTTGTTGCGCCATTGCTTGTTGAGCCAATTCCCGGAATAAAAACAACAATAAGCAAAACAAAACTAACAAGCAAAATCCAATTTTTCCACTTGCTTAACTTGTGATAGTCTATAAAATAAAAACCAATCATAGCGCCAAAGCCCAAAATGGCACCAACAATTTGTTTTGACATATAAAAAAACTTATTGCCATAATGTATTTCTGCATTATAACTTGATGCACTATAAACCATAATAACGCCCAAAATAACAAGCATTAATACTGCCAAAACAAGTAATAATTCAACAAAACTAAACTTGTATTTTTTTGCTTTATTCTTCAAAATTTTACTCCCTTTTTATAAAAATTATAAAAAATATTATATTTTTACTGTAAAATTGCGTAAATTTTATTATATTTTTAAAATTTTATAAATTTTTAACAACTTCAATAAATCTTTCGCCGCGCTCTTCAAAACAAGTAAATTTATCAAAACTTGCACATGCTGGCGACAGCAAAACAGTATCGCCATAGCAAGCATTTTTATAACAATAATAAATAGCATCTTCAAAGTCTTTAATATCAACAAAATTCTCAAACTTATATTTTTTTAAAGATGATATTATTTTTTTTGCCGTTTGCCCACATATAACAACTTTTTTGATTGATTTGCTTTGAACTATTTTATTTGCAAGATAATCAAAATTAGTATCTTTATCACTACCACCAAGTATTAAAATTGTTGGCTTTTTACTATAAGATTTTATTGCAGTTATTGTGCTATCTGGGCTAGTACTTTTGCTATCATTAACAAAATCTATGCCATTGACATTTTTAACAAATTGCAATCTATGTTTAAGTGGCAAAAACGAATTAACTGCTTCTTCAATTTTACTATTTTTTATCTTTAAAGCTTTACAAACAGCCACTGCAATAAGCACATTTAGCACATTATGCTCGCCCACAAGTTTAACGTCTGATATATTGCAAATATACTTTGTTTTGTTATTTTGTTTAAAATAAACTTTGCTGTTTTTTACAAAATATCCTTCAATTTCTTCTTTAATGCTTACCCAAGTAATATTGCACTCAACATGTCTCAAATCTAATTTCCGCAAAACATTATCATCATAATTTAAAATTATATTGCTATGTTTTGATATGTTTTTTAGTATATTACATTTTGCTTCGATATAATTTTCAAAAGTTAAATGCCTATCCAAATGATTTGGTGTTATGTTTGTTATAACGGCAATATCTGGTTTTAAGTGATTTAAACTTTCTAGCTGAAAACTACTCATTTCAACTACATAATTACATTTATAAGGCATAATGTTTTGAGTTATTGGGTCACCAACATTGCCGCATAAAACAGAAGGCTTATTTGATTTTTTTAAGATATGATGAATTAAACTGCAAGTTGTTGTTTTTCCATTTGTACCTGTTATGCCTATAATTCTGCCTTTTGTTAAACAAGTGCCAAGTTCAAGTTCGCTAATAACTTCCACGCCATATAGTTTTGCAAGTTTAACAACTTCACTAAAAATTGATATACCAGGTGAAAGTATAACAAAGTCCATTATTTTAATTATTTCTTCATCTAAATCAAAAACTAAATTACAATCATGCAGATTTTCAAATGTCTTTAGTTTTTCTTTATTATCATCATAGCAATAACAAAAAGCTTTAAATTTAGACAATAATTCCAAACTACTTTCGCCGCTTTTTCCCATTCCAATTATCAAAATATTTTTGTATTTAAATCTATTTTTCATAAATGTCCTTTTGTGGCAATAAAAAAAGCTTTTTTGATAAAATTGCAATATTTTTGCAAAAATACCTTAAAAGCAAATTTTTAAACAAAATTAATAAATTTTTAATAATTTAAAAGTATTGTTGCAAGAATGCCTGCCACAGATATAATTAATGTTACAATTATATATATGACAACAATCTTGTTTTCATGAATACCTTTTTTCTCTAAATGATGATGAAATGGTGCCATCAAAAATATTCTTTTTTTTGTACGCTTGTAATGTAAAACTTGAAGCATAACAGAAACCACACTTATAACAAACATAATCCCAAGTATAGGTATTAAAAGTACTTGTTTTGTTACAATACAAACTGCTGATATTAGCCCACCTAGTGCCAAAGAGCCAGTATCGCCCATAAAAATTGTTGCGGGGTGACAGTTACAAAGCAAATATGCAAGCAATGAACCTAATACTGCTCCACATAATATTAAAATATTGCTATATTCATTAACAAGTGCTCCGTCAAATATGGTAACAGATTTTAAAACTACAAACTCTATCCCAACAAAACCTACAAAAAACGCAAAGCTTACGCCACCAGCAAGTCCATCTAGCCCGTCAGTTAAATTTACAGCATTTGTAGTTGCTAAAAATATAAAAACACAAAATGGTATGTAAAGCCATCCCAAATCAATTAAACTTTTTGTAAATGGTAAATATATACCACTGCCAATATTACTATTTAAGTATGCAAAAACGGCAATAATTATACTGATAGCAACTTGTCCAATTATTTTTTGATATGGTTTTAGGCCTAAATTTCTTTTTAATTTTATTTTTAAATAATCATCTAAAAATCCAATAAGGGCAAAAGCAAAAAAACACACAAGACAAACAAGAGCCATTTGATTGGCACCACCCTGAACACAAAAATATGCAAGCAGTGTTCCTAACAAAAATATAACTCCACCCATTGTTGGCGTACCTGCCTTTTTACTATGCATATCAACATATTCATATATCGTTTGATTTGCCTTTAACTTTTTCATAAATTTAATAACTAACGGGGAAATTAATGTGCTTATAACAAATCCAATAAGTAAACTTAAAAAAATTTTATTCATAATACTCAACTAATATATGTTGTGCATCACAAATAAAATTATTTTTGACAAAAAAACAATTTACAATTTATTTAATTTAATACAAAATTAAAAATAAAATATAATCAAAATATTCTTTTAATAAATTCTTAACAACTTCATAATCGCTGTACTTAACAAACATATCACCAATAATTTGATAGTTTTCTATGCCTTTGCCAACAATCAAAATATTACATTTTTTAACTTTTTTTGCTATTTTTATGGCTTTTTTTATTGCTTTTTGCCTATTTTCGATATAAAAACACTTATTTTTGCTTTTTAAGTTTTTTACGCCTTCTCCAATTTCAAACATAATTCTTTTGGGATTTTCACTTGCAGGATTATCTGTTGTTAAAATAACATAGTCACAAAATTCCCCTGCTAGTTTACCCATTAAAAATCTTTTTGTTGTGTCCCTTTCTCCTGGACAACCAAACACAATGATATTTTTATTTAGAGAAACTTCCTTAATTGTTTCTAACAAATTTTTAAGACTATCTGTTGTATGTGCATAATCTATAATAATGTTAAAATCACGATTTTTATACACTAAATCAAAACGCCCATCTATGTTTTTTATTGTTCTAACACTTTTCAAAATTTGCTCAATATCAAAGCCTAATTTTTGCAAAACACAAATGCTTAAAGCTAAATTATATACATTAAATTTACCTGTTAAACTTGATTCAATTTGATAAATTTTTTGATTAAGCTTTAATTCAAACTTTGTTTTTCCTAGTTCAACTTTTTTATTTAAAATTAAAAAATTAGAATTATTTTCTCCAATAGTAACAC
>CAMOCI010000008.1 GCA_946610635.1 uncultured Clostridia bacterium
CACTAGTGCCATTATTTGCTGGGGAGTAGTCTTTGAGTTCCGGTAGAACAAGTGGCAAATCTTCATCATCTAAAACTTCTGTTTTGCCATCTTCGTAATGCACAACTGGTATTGGTGCGCCCCAATATCTTTGTCTTGCAAAAATCCATTCTCTAATTTTATAATTATTAACTCTTTTTGCTATACCTTGTGCAACCAATTTATCGGTTATTTTTTCTTTTGCTTCTTCAACAATTAATCCGCTAAATTCTTCTGAATTAATTAATTTACAATTATTGCCTAAATAGTCATGTTTTTCAAAAGCTTGTTTTGATATATCGCCACCTTCAATAACTTCAATAATAGGTAAGTTGTGTGCCTTTGCATATTCATAATCTCTTTGATCATGAGCAGGTACTGCCATAACTGCACCTGTGCCATAATTACCTAAAACAAAATCGCCCAAATAAATTGGCACTTCTTTGTGATTTATTGGATTGATTGCTTTAACTCCTTTTACTTCAACACCACTTTTGCCTTTGTTGAGTTCAGTTCTATCCATGTTAGATTTAAAAGAAGTTTCTTTAATATACTCTTCAACTTCTTCTTTATTTTCTACACGTGGCATTAATTCTTTTATTATTTTGCCATCTGGTGCAATAACAAAAAAAGTTATACCATAAACTGTTTCAATACAAGTTGTAAATATAGAGAACTTACCACCACCAACAATGTCCACTTCAAGTTCTACGCCTTGTGATTTACCTATCCAGTTGCGTTGTATTTCTTTTGTACCTTCTGGCCAATCAATATGGTTTAAGCCTTCAAGTAGTTTATCAGCATACTTTGGTATATCAATAATCCATTGTTTCATATTTTTTCTAACAACAGGATATCCACCACGTTCACTTTTTCCATCAATAACTTCATCATTTGCAAGCACGGTTCCAAGTTCTTCGCACCAATTTACAGGTACTTCAACTTCTTTTGCAAGTCCATCTTTGTATAGTTGTTTAAAAATCCATTGTTCCCATTTGTAATATGATGGGTCACATGTTGCAATTTCTTTATCCCAGTCATAAGAAAAACCTAGCATTTTTAATTGTTCTCTAAAAGTTTCAATATTTTTGTAGGTAAATTCTCCCGGATGATTGCCTGTTGATATAGCATATTGTTCGGCAGGCAACCCAAAAGCATCGTAGCCCATTGGGTGCAAAACGTTGTAGCCTTGCATACGTTTCATTCTTGCAATAATATCAGTTGCCGTATAACCTTCTACGTGTCCTGCATGAAGTCCTACACCAGAAGGGTATGGAAACATATCTAAAATGTAGTATTTAGGTTTTGAAAAATCATAAGCATCACAAGCAAAAGTTTTGTGCTCTTCCCAGTATTTTTTCCATTTTTTTTCTATTTCTTCACTATTAAACATATCTATTGCCTCAAATAATAATATAATACACTAATTTGACTATTAAATCAATTTATTTTTTGTTTTATGTTTAAATATTTTCTAATTTAAAAAATTTAAATTAACACTTATGCATTAACTATAATTACTTTTTAACCTAATAAATTAATAAACACTTTTAATAATTATTTGCATATACACGTTTTGTTGTGTTATAATACAAATGAAGATTGTAAAGTGCAAAGGCGGTGTTTTATGGAAGAACAAAAAGCGGAAAAATATTTTAGAGCAGATGTACAGGGTGGATACCTTTACAACAAAAGCGAGATTGACTATTACAAGCAATCTCAAATTATTGATGTAATGGATAATCTTATGCTTGGTGATTACAACTCTAAAGGTGGATATGTTTTAAATAAAGGCATTATTGAAGAACTTGTTAAAATGAAAAAAGTTTATCAATATTCTTTTGGGTCAACAACGTTTTGTCAAAGTTTTAGTGATGTTGGCAAATACGGCAAAATAGACTTTGCTGTTAAGGTTAGAAATAGTCAAGACGGCATGGTGACATCAACTTTGCAACTTTTGGAAACTATCGATAGAGCAAATGGCTACTACCAAAACACCAACACTGCATCTATTGCAGAATATAAAGCAAAAGAAAGTAACACGTATATTGTTGATATGTTAAAGCATTTTAATATCGTGTCAAAAAAAGAAGAAGGACTTTTGAATAGAGAAAATATCGACGAAGAACTTGACTTAATTATTGCAAGAAAGCAATTGCAAGAACTTTTAAAACAAAACTGCATGCAAAAGATTGATGAAGAAAATAAATCTTTGTTTGAAAAAAGAATGAAACTTCTTGCAAAATGCGTAGTAGGTAAAAAAATATTTGAAGAGTTTGAAAAAGAAACAACAAAAATTGCAGGTTGGTTTGTTAAAGAAGGCATGCCGGGTTATTACAGATATTTAAACCAAATGTTAGATGGATTAATAGAAATGCATTCTATAGAAGTTTTACAAGACCCTGCTTTAAAAGCTGGTTTAAACAAAGCAAATGATATATTTGCTGAGAATATGCACAAACATCTCGAAAATGGTAAAAAAGTTTTTAAAGTTGAAGAAATTTCAAAATTAGGCGATAAAAAAGAAGAAATTAAAAAACCAGAAGAAACTACTGAAAAGTTTAAAGAAGATAAAGGTGCTGAAAAGCCAAAAGAAAAACCAGTTGAAAAACCTAAGGAAGAAAAAAAAGAAATAGTTCAAAAGAATAAGAAACAAAACAATAGAGATTACATGAAAACATTTAACAAAAGTACGAATAGAAGTGAAGAATTAAATAAGAGTAATCAAGTAGATAAGGAAGCTTTATTATAATTTTTAAATTTGGGTATTGACAAAGTAAAAAAAACGATATATAATGGTTCTACTAGGAGACAAAAATGGTAACATTAAAAACAGTTAATGGAAACTTGCATAAATATTTAAAGTTAGAAATGAAGCAAGATTTTGATAATTTTGAAAATAAAATGGGCAGTGATGCCTTTGAAAACACACAGGCATTATTATTTTTGGCTATATCAGGTAAAATGCCAGCAGAAAAAAATCAAGAACTTTTTAAAGACCTTGTTGAGTGCTATTGTCATATACCAGAGTATAAAGCACTTGTAGATAAGGGTTTAGATCACCTTACAAAAACTTATGGCAATCAAGTAATTGATTTGGGTGATAAGGTTGCAAGTGGCAAAACTTATTTTAAAGAAGTTAAAAAACAACTTATTAGTGGAGATTTTGATTTTAATGCGCTTGGTGTTAAAAAACAAGAAGAATTTAATTATTAATTTAAGTCACAACATTTTGTTGTGATTTTTATTGTTATTTCCATGTATAATTTTTATTGATAGTATTGTTAAACTTGCAATAAAACATTTTTTTATATTGTTTTTTGTAATGTGCGTAATTAATATATTATATACAATAAATATTTTAAAAAAAATTCAAAACTTGTTGACTTAATGTTTTTGTTGTGCTAGAATAGTGTTGCATCTTTAAAAAAGGGTGCTATTTTTTAGATTGTAAAAAATTAGGAGATTTACCATGAGAGATAAAATCACATTGGAATGCACAGAGTGCAAACAAAGAAATTACAATACAATGAAAAACAAAAAGAATACACCAGACAGAATTGAAAGAAAAAAATACTGTCCTTTTTGCAGAAAAACAACTCTTCACAAAGAGGCTAAGTAAGGGAGGGTTTGGTAGTGTCTAAATCAAACAAAAAAAAGAAAAATCAAAAGGCAAATTTGCAAAATAACAAGCCTGTTGTTGCTAGTGAAGAATTAGCACAAGATATACAGGCACAAAATGTTATAGAAGAAGCAAAGGTTGAAGAATCTAAGCCAAAAGCGGATAAAAAAGAAACGCTTAAAAAACAAAAAAAGCAAAATAAAGAACAGAAACCAAGAACAAACAAGGTTAAAGAAAGTGTTGCAGAACTTAAAAAAGTTACATGGCCAACATTTCCACAAGTTGTAAAAAATACACTTTTAGTACTTGGTATTGTTTTAATTTTTACTATCGTATTATTTGGCATTGATTTTGGATTAGGACAACTTTACAAATTGTTAACACAATAAGCATAGGAGATTTTTATGGTTATAGATGAAAAACCAAAGTGGTATGTTTTGCATACTATTTCTGGATACGAAAATGTTGCAAAAATCAATCTTCAAATGGTTGTAGAAAAAAATGGTTTGCAAGATAGAGTTTTTGACATTGTTTGCCCAGAAGAAGATGTAATTCAACAAAAAGATAGTGGAAAGCAAGTTGTTGTTAAACAAAAAGTTTTACCAACATATTTGCTAGTTAAAATGATATACGGTGATGATATTTGGCATACAATCACACGCACTCGTGGCATCACAGGCTTTGTAGGCCCAAAAGGTAGGCCACTAGAACTTACAGAACAAGAAATTCAAACAATGAGATTAGAATCTCAACAAATTGATACTTCAATCAAGCCAACAGATAATGTAGAAATTATCGGTGGTCCATTTGATAAAGTTATGGGAGTTGTTGTTGAGCTTGATGCACAGCTTGGCAAAGCCAAAGTTAATGTGGAAATGTTTGGCAGAACAACACCTATTGATGTATCACTTGACCAAATAAGAAAGATTAACTAGTTCCGGCTACCTACCGGATAGCCGGCAACTAATTTTCGCACTTTTGGCGACTTTTTTGGTACTAGCGTACGGCTATATTTTGTTAAGTATTTATAAATTGGTAAAAAACATAATTATAAATATTTCTACAAGGTTATTTAGTCGCCAATTAGTTTTGCAACAATTATTTAAAAAATATAGACAAAATTGCTACCGAGTTAGATATAATGTTAAAATTTAATAAAACTAGTATTTGATATAAAATAACAAACAAAAATATTAAATTTTGATAATATACTACAAACATTATTAGTAATTCGCGAAATTCGGTAAAAATTCGACAAAATATAAAAAAACACAAAATGGTATTACATAAGCAGTTGCTTATTTAATATAAACAGTGGGAGAAGTGTAAATTTGTTATGCACTTCAAATGTACCACAACACTACAATTTGTAGTAGGAGGAAAACATGGCAAAGAAAAAAGTTAAAGCAGTTATCAAATTGCAACTACCTGGTGGTAAAGCAACACCTGGTCAAAGCGTTGGTTCAGCATTAGGACCTCATGGAATTCCAACAATGGACTTTTTAAAGCAATTTAATGATGTTACAAAAGACCAAGTTGGTTTAATTATTCCAGTTATTGTTACAGCGTATGAAGACAGAACATTTAGTTTTGTAACAAAAACACCACCTGCAGCAGTGCTTATTAAAAAAGCATGTGGCATCGAAAAGGGCAGTGGCGCACCTAACAAAACAAAAGTTGCAAAAATTACAAAAGCACAAATTAAAGAAATTGCAGAACTTAAAATGAAAGACCTTAACGCTGCAAGCTTAGAGAGCGCAATGAGCATGATTGCTGGCTCTGCAAGAAGCATGGGCGTAACGGTTGAAGAATAAAGTGGAAGAATATAATTCGTTATCACCACAGGAGGATTTATGAAAAAAAGAGGAAAAAGATATTTAGAAGTTGCAAAACTTGTTGATAAACACGAAGTTTATGACGTTGAAAAAGCAACCGAACTTGCTATTGCAACAAGCGTTGCAAAGTTTGATGCAACAGTAGAACTTCACGCAAAACTTGGCGTTGATGGTAAAAAAGCAGACCAACAAGTTAGAGGTACAGTAGTATTACCTAACGGAACAGGTAAAACTGTTAAAGTTTTGGTAATTGCAAAAGGTAACGCTGCAGATGCTGCCGAAAAAGCAGGCGCAGATTATGTTGGTGCAGAAGATATGATTACAAAAATTCAAGGCAATTGGCTTGATTTTGATGTTTGTATCACAACACCAGATATGATGGGTTTTGTTGGTAGAGTAGCAAAAGTTTTAGGTCCAAAAGGCTTAATGCCAAATGTTAAAAGTGGCACAGTTACAATGGATGTTGCTAAAGCAGTTGCAGATGCAAAAGCTGGTAAAGTTGAATACAGACTTGACAAGCAAAACATTGTTCACGTTGCTATTGGTAAAGTTAGCTTTGGTAAAGAAAAATTGTTAGAAAACCTTAACGCAGTTATGGACGCTTTAATCAAAAGCAAACCACAAGCAGCAAAGGGTATTTACCTTAAAAGTTTGGCACTCGCTTCTTCAATGGGCCCAGGTGTTAAATTTAACTACAAACAAAATTAATTTGATTTGTATATATTGATTATACTATATATAATATATTATATAATAATAGCACTTAAAAAAACGGCAGTTTACTCTGTCGCTTTTTTTTGTGTGTAAATAACAACGAGATGTTGTTAAAATTTTTAATGATACTAATATTATAAAAATATTATATTTAATTCTTTGTGTTTATATTTGTCATCCTGAGGAGCAACGCGACGTGAGGATCTCAACAATATAAATACTACTTGTTCATCTCTCATTATTGAAAGATTTACCCACGGAGATTAATGTGGTTGAGATCCTTCGTGTGTCAAGAAATAAGTCGGTCTCAGGATGACAATCTCACACTGTCATTCTGAGGAGCAAAGCGACGTGAGAATCTCGTATAAATACCACTGTCATTCTGACCCTACTTTTGTCGTAGACCTAGGAAGAATCTTATATGGTTGAGATGCTTCCAAAGAAGTGCAGAAAGCAAGGTCAGCATGACAATAAAAAAATTAAAGATTTACCCACGGAGATATATAATGTTGAGATGCTTCCTAAGATAAAGAGAAAGTAATGTCAGCATGACATTTTATACTGTCATTCTGACCCCTACCCAAATCGTAGACCCAGGAAGAATCTCTTTTTGTCATTCTGACCTAGCAGTATATCTTGACTTAGGAAGAATCTCAACCACATTAAAAACTTGATTATAATAAAGATAAGTACTATAATAAAAATGTGAGTAAAAATTATTTTGTTTATATATTAACGAATGTTAACAATACAGTTTTATATACTGGCATTACTAACAATTTAGAAAGAAGGACTATTGAACATGCTCTTAAAATTAACAAAAACGGTTTTGCAGAAAAATATAATTGTGAAAAATTAGTTTATTATGAACAAACGACTGACGTAAAAATAGCAATTGAAAGAGAAAAGAAAATAAAGGGCTTAACTAGATTTAAAAAGTTTCAGTTAATAAAAAATTTTAATCCAGAATTGAAAGATTTATTAAAAGAATAATTTGTTGAGATTCTTCCTAGGTCTACGACAAAAGTAGGGTCAGAATGACAATCTATGTATCGCATAGCGTAAAGGTGCCAAGGGGGCACTGTCACTCTGAGACTAGCTATTTTCTTGGCCAACGAAGAGTCCCACAAATATGTGGTTGAGATTCTTCCTAAGATAAAGAGAAAGTAAGGTCAGAATGACAATCTAAAAATCTTATAAACATACATTAATTTAAAAATTTGATAAAATTCAACAATTTTTTACTGTTTTTTTTTGTTTATTTTTATAATAATAAAATTTTTTTTATTATTGCATGTAAAGTAATGTTAAATTATATCTTAAAATTATAGTTATAAAGTTATAAATATCAAAAAAAAGTTAAAATTTTTTTAATTTTTTTGTTAAAATTGTTTTACAAATTTTTTTTTTTATATTATACTATCAATGTATCAAACAAAAGGCATGTACAATAATTTTAAAAAACTTGTCATTTGGTTGTTACAAAAGTTTGTGCAAAAGGTAATTTGCATTTTCGCAAAATGGCCCTTGTGCGAACTATTGCGTTTGCAAAGCAAACGTGTCATGCTGAGGCTGGCTTTATTCTTGACTACCGAAGCATCTCAACCACATAAATCTCCAATGGCAATCTTTCATGTAAGATAGACAAGGAGCAATTATATTGTTGAGATTCTTCCTAAGATAAAGAGAAAGTAAGGTCAGAATGACAATAAAAAAAGTCACTCTGAAAAAATGTCAGAATGACAAAACTTCATTTTGGTATTATCGTACAAACCTAAGTACGTTAATATACATAGTGGCAAAGTTACTTGTAACAATGTCACACAAGTGGCGTTAAGCCATGACACAAAGCAAAACTTTTAAGAGATTCTTCCTGAGTCTACGATTTAGGTAGGGTCAGAATGACAGTTTTGCAAAAAAATGGTGACTAGAAGTCACAAACAAAAAGGCGAAAGCCAAAAATATAAAAAATGGAGGAAAACAAAATGGTAAAAAGTAAAAAAATGTCAAAAACAAGCATTGCTATCATCGTTTTAGCATTACTTTTGGTTTTGAGCATGGTTATGGGTCTTACTGGCGCTTGGTTTACAAGTTCTGATAAAAATGGCCCTAATGGCGAATCTGCAACCATTAATATGGGTAGTGTTAAAGTTGCTTTAACAGCAGATACAGCAATGGGAGCTGTTCAATACGGTTCTAGAAATGGTGATGCAGTTGTACAAAAATTGGTTGATGGAGATAATTTGACAATAGTATATGGAGTTGATAACACATCAGATGTTGATATTTACTATGCTATTAAATCTTTGTCAGTTAAGGTTTATGCTGATAGTACAAAAGAAAATGAATTGGCAGATTATGAAAGATACTTCAAAGCTTATGTTGGCGAAGCTACAACTCCTGTAACTTTAGCACAAGCATTTGCTTCTCAAACTACTGCTCAAAAACTTGTAAATGGTGAAGACGTTGCTAATACAACAGTAAAACTTGTATTTGATTCTGAAGGTTTAGCAAATCATGCATTGCCAGATACACAAGCTTCTATTTACATTGAATTTATTATTGAAGTTGGTGCAGTACAAGCTGCTCATATCTCAGCTGCTGACGCTATGAAAGTTATCAATGGTCAACCTGTAACTGGTTTTATTGATTAATAGATTGAATCTTTAGCAGTTAAAAAAAATGAGTTATCTCTAATGATAACTCATTTTTTTTAATTGTTTTTAAAATATTTTAATTTTCCATTAACAATACAAAAATAATCATTATTCGAACCTAAAAAATATTCATCATATTCACCTATAAAACTGTAACTAATATTTCTAATATTATAACTATAATAATCTACAACTATTTTAACTATTTTACCAAAATAGTTCCCATAAATATAATATTCATTTGTTGATGCTGTACCATTTTGATTAGGATAAATATGGCAATTTATTAAATTTGGACATTGTAAAACATAGTTATAACTAGAATAACTAAAAACAAATTTCGTAGTGCCATTTTTCATTATAGTTACTGCACCAGGGAAACTACCATTAACCATATCAAAATTTATTTTACATGCATCCAAATTTGCTATTGAAGTTTGGTCAGAAAAATATCTCGTATATGTTGTTGTAAAGTTTAAATATATATAATAATAATATGCTGTAGTCACGTTTTTTACAGCAGAAACTGCATAAATAGGATATTCATTTTTTTCCATTATAAACTGTGAAACCTTATATGTTCCTTGTGGCATGATATGTACATTACTATTATGATGAATCTCAATATTTGTATTTTTCTTTGTTATCATATAAAACATTGAACTAACAAATATTTGATTTCTATTATCTTTGCTGTAATTAAAACCAAATTGATATCTTTGAGCCTCTATTCCAGTATCTATCCAATTTATGTCATTTATATTATTTAGTTCATCTTTCCTAATTTCACATATTTTGGCATATCCACTTCTACAGTCACTTAAGTAATATTTATCGGTATATTTGCAATAAACCACATCGTATGGATTTATTTTATTTTGTATTATTACATTTGGAGCAGTAATTTCTACCAACAAATGTTTTATTTTTATTTCTGTTACTTCATTAACTGAATTACCAACAATATACAAATTATGCATTTTACTATTACATTCATAATCGTTTATAATTTTTACAACTTGTAAATTTTTATGTAAATCACTTGATTGATATGAAATTGATATCGTATCAATTAAATTATTATTATCATAAATTTGAAATGTGGTGTTATTACTAACCTCTAATGCTTCATAATCAATATATATTACTATCTTTGCTTTTGCCGTTTCAGAAGTAATTGTTCCATTATTGTTAGTTGTAACAACATTATTTGTTGTAAAAATAATATTCGGTAATAAAAATTCATTAGTACCTATGCCGTGTATGTCCAGTTCTCTATCGTAATAATCAAATGTTTTTATAATATCTGCATTATTGTTATATGTAACAAAATTTTCATTTTTTTTATTGGGATCTATTGTACCATTAATTATACCTAATATTTCTGATAGCTCTTCAATATTATCAAAATTTTGTTCTACTTGGTCTTGCAAATCTTCAAAATCTTGTTGAGAAACGCCACCACTCGCGTTTTGCCAGCTTGCGCCGCCTTGCCCATCGGCAGTTAGCACTTGGCCTTGTGTTGCAAGCTCACTATCAACATCACCAGCAGTTACTGACGATAGCCCACCACCATTTGTTGCACTTATCACACCATTTGTAATATCAATGCCCGTGCCGGCGGTGTAAGTTGTGTTAGTTGCACTAATTTGATTATTGGCATCTATTGTAATGTTATTGCCGGCGGTTAATATATCTTGTTTGCTTTGTAAATCTGTTTTTGTTGCCAAATTGGTGGTATCTATTTGTGGCACACTTGCACTAATAACTCCATTATTTATTGTTATATTGTTGCCGGCGGTCAAAACATCTTGCTTTGCTTGCAGTGCGTCATAAAGTTTGCCACTAGAAAGTACATTGTTGCTATTTTGCGTTGGGGCGTTATCAAAAATCAAGTTGTTTTGCTTTGCGCTTTGCAAATTAATAATACTTTGTGTGTTGGCTGCAACATTGCTTGTGTTTACAGTCACTTCACTTTGCAGCGCTGCAAGGTTTTGGTTTAAGGTGGCTATGCCTAAACTGTTTGTAGATATTTGATTTAGTGCATCATCAAAATTTTGCGTGCTTTGGCTAACAACATCAACTGCTTGATTTAAGCCATTTACCTTGGTTTGCAATTCATCTATGTTTAATTGCATTTCAGTTGTTTTTTTGTAATTTTCTGCATCTTTAATTTGTGATTTTTTTGTATTTTTTACATGTAAAATCTTACTATCTCTTGGATATTTTATATTCATATAATATTACTCCTTTTTATATTATAATAATTATTAGATACACCCATTTTTTGCCGTTGTAAACTTTTTGTGACGGCGCTTTTTTTTGCGTGTCACACAAATTAGGCAACACTCTTTTTGCGTGATAAAATTTGTTTGTTGGTTAATATAACCACAAGTTTAAATATTATCTCTTGGTTATTTAGGCTTTGTTATTTTGTAATACTAACTATGTTTTACATAATGAAAAAACAGCAGTTTAAAAAAAATATTTTATATTATTTTATAAAGTGGTTGAGATGCTTCCAAAGAAGTGCAGAAAGCAAGGTCAGAATTACATAAAAAAAAATGAAAGATTCACACACGGAGATTTATGTGGTTGAGATGCTTCCAAAGAAGTGCAGAAAGCAAGGTCAGCATGACAATAAAAA
>CAMOCI010000009.1 GCA_946610635.1 uncultured Clostridia bacterium
TGAGTATCATACAGATAATAATAAACTAATCCCTATAAATAGTGATTATGGCTTTATGAATGAAGCATTAGGTGATTTGTCTAAAATTAACATTTTTATTGGAGAAAATAATTCTGGAAAAAGTAGATTTCTTAGAGAATTGTTTTTGAAAAATTTTTATGGAATGAGTTTAGAGAATTTTGAAAAGTTTTTTAAAGAAATGAAAATGTATTCATATGGAAGTTATGAACAACCACAAAATATTAATATTTTAGATTTTGATCATATTTATAAAAAAAATGGACAAAACAACGCACTGCTCAATAGATATGGAATTGATTTTTTTAAAGTATTATATGAATTTTCAAAAAGCTATGAAAGAAACGATAAGTATTATTTTCCAGTTATTAGAGGAGTTAAAGATTATAAAACTGTAATAAATAATAAATTATCAGAATTTTTAAAAAATACACAATCAATTCAAAATAAAGATTCAATCAATCATTTTATTAGTTTATTAAATCTTGAACAAACGGGATTGGAAAATTTTGATATATATAGCGAGATTGTTTTTAATGAATATTTTAAAGAGCAAAAGAAAACTCTTCAACAAAATATTATTACAGGTGGTAAGCTTTATAATGAAATTAAAAAAATGTTATTAGGTAAAGAAGATGAAAGAAAAACAATAGAAGAATTTCAAAAGTTCTTAAAAGTGAACTTTTTTGAAGATTTTGATAAAGTTCAACTTATTCCGAATGAAACTGAAAAAGTCCTATATGTGAAAATTGGTAAAGATGAAAGACCAATTTATAATTGGGGTGATGGTACTCAACAATTAATCATTATATTGTTCTATTTGTATGTACATAAGGACGAAAAAGATAAATTGTTTTTTATAGAAGAACCTGAAATGTATTTTCATCCAGGCATTTTGCGTAAATTTATTGAAGTGCTAAATATGGATATTTTTAGCAACCACCAGTATTTTATAACAACTCACTCAAATGCTATCTTGGATACTTCAGCTGATACCAATATCAATATGTCGATTTTTAAATTTAAAAAAGTAAAGGATATTTCATCAAATAATGATAAAGAATTTCTGATTGAGCAATGTAACAATGGAGATGTTTCATTACTTAATGAATTAGGTGTAAGAAATTCAAGTGTATTTCTTTCTAATTGCAGTATTTGGGTGGAAGGGATAACAGACAGATTATACTTAAAGCATTATTTGGACTTATTTATTAATAAATATAATAAAGAAAAATTTAGAGAAAACATTGATTATACATTTATTGAATATGGTGGCGGGAATGTAGTACATTTTAATTTTTCGAATGAAGATAACAGCCAAAGTATAAATGCAAAATATATTAACAATAAGATATTTTTAATTGCTGATAATGACAATACACAGCCAGGTTCAGCTAAACAATCAAGAAAAGAAAAATATAAAGAATATTTACAAGATAATTTTTATGAGTTACCTGTTACTGAAATAGAAAACTTAATTAGTAACGAAATTTTGAAAAATGTTTTAATACAACAAAATCTGGGCAAAAAAGAAGATATAATAAACAAATTTGAAGATAATAAAGACTATAGAAATGTAAGATTAGGTAAATTTATTGATGATTTATTTTGTGATTCTGATTTGAAAAAGTATTCCAGTGATAGTGGAACAATAAAGAACAAATTATCATTTTGTAATCTTGTTATTGAGAAAACAACAGATTATGATATGTTAACAAAAGAGGCAAAAGAGCTAGTTGAAAAAGTTTATGATTTTATACTAAAAAATAATAACAAGTAATAATGAAATTACATTTTCAAAATACAAACAAAATGATATAATAAATTATATACGGGAGATAAAATATGTCAGAAGATAAGACAAAACAAACAACAATAAATATTTCAGAAAAAGCAAATGTGATTTGGGAAGTGGCAACTCATTTGTCAGGATTATATAAACCACACGAATATGGAAAAGTAATTTTGCCAATGACTGTCATCAAAAGATTTAACGATACACTTCTTTCCACGCATGAAAAAGTTTTGGCAATGAACAAACAATGTGATGAAAGAGGGATTCAAGTTAAAGATGGATTTTTGCAAAAAGCAGCTGGTCACAAATTTTATAACACAAGTGTTTTTACATTAGACAAATTGCTTGATGATGCTGATAACATTGAAGATAATTTCAGAAGTTATCTCAATGGCTTTTCAGATAATGTTCAAGATATTTTGGAAAACTTTGAATTTGATAAAGAAATAACAAAGATGTCAAAAGGCAATGCGCTTTACATTGTTATTCAAGAATTTTGTTCTGAAAAAGCATATATGGGTGCTGACAAAGTTTCTTCTGTTGATATGGGATACGTGTTTGAAGAACTTGTTCGTAAATTCTCTGAAAGTTATGATGAACAAGCCGGAGCACACTTTACAGCAAGAGATATAATTTATCTTATGACTGATTTGCTTATTGCTGGAGACAAAGAAAGCTTGAAGCAAGAAGTTGTTACAAAAACAGTTTATGATATGACAATGGGAACATCTCAGATGCTCGGTTGTTTGACAGAACGAATTCAACAAATCAATCCTGATGCCGATGTCACATGCTTTGGACAAGAGTTTAATCCAGAAACATTTGCTATTGCAAAAGCAGATATGCTCATCAAAGATGGAAATGCCGACAATATGAAGTTTGGTGACACTTTGGTAAAGCAAGAGTTTGCTCCAGAAAATGTTAAAGGTGATCAATTTGAAAATTATGAGTTTGATTACATAATTTCAAATCCACCATTTGGAATTGATTGGAAGAAGGAAAAGGATTCTGTAGAAGCTGAAAATCGTCTTGGTGATGCTGGTAGATTTGGTGCTGGACTTCCACCAATTTCTGATGGACAAATGTTGTTTATGCTTAATGGCGTAAAAAAACTTAAAGATAATGGTCGTATGGCAATCATTCAAAATGGTTCACCACTTTTCAGTGGAGATGCTGGTTCAGGACAATCTGACATTCGTGGATTGTTGCTTGAAAATGATTGGCTAGAAGCTATTGTTCAAATGCCAACCGATATGTTTTATAATACCGGTATTTCAACATACATTTGGCTTGTAACAAAAGAAAAATCGCCAGAAAGAGTTGGTAAAGTTCAACTTATTGATGCAAGCAATATGTTTGAAGCACGCAGAAAATGCCTTGGCAACAAAAGAAGAGATTTTTCTCAAGAATGCATTGAAAAAATTGTTATGGCTTACAATGAGTTCCAAAACAAATTTTATGATTATGGTGAAAAATCAGTAGAAAGCAAAATTTTTGATAATGAAGATTTCAAATACACAAAAGTTGTTGTGGAAACTCCACTCAAAGATGAAAAAGGGAATGTTGTGTTAGACAAAAAAGGTCGCAAACAACCAAACACAGAACTTAGAGATAGTGAAATCATACCTTTCAAACAAGATATTGAAGAGTATATGCAAAAGAATGTTTATCCTTTCAATCCAGATGCTTATATTGATGAAAGCAAAACAAAAATTGGATATGAAATACCTTTCACAAGACAGTTTTATAAATATATTTCACCAAAAGCTTCTGATGAGATTTTTGCAGAGATAAAAGAACTAGAAGCCGAAGAAACAAAACTAATGAAGGAGTTGTTTGGAAATGAATAATGAAATTGTAGATGAAGTTATTGAACTTTTACAAGATAAAGGCTTATATACATCAGTTAAGAGTGTGAACATTATAGGATTTAAAGAACTTTATGAATATGAACAAATCAAGTCATTAGACTTATTTTGTCCAAAATGTAATTTGCAAAAAACTTTTGTGTGTTCAAGATATTATACTGATGATTATTTAGGGCGAGAACAGTATCGAAGCAATAATAATGGTATTTGTTATACAAATAGAAATTTGCATTTACAATTTGAATGTCCTACTTGTGGAAAGGAAATATGTTATAATTTAGTCTTTCAAAATAACAAAATAATAAAATATGGTCAATATCCATCACTAAGAGATTTAAATATTAACGATATAAAAAAATTTAAAACTTTTGGATTAATTAATAAAGAATACATAGAAGAACTAAAAAAAGCTGAAACTTGTGCAAATGAAAGTTACTATGTGGCTGCATTATTATATTTAAGAAGAGTTTTTGAAAATTTAATTTATAATTTGTATTCTGAGAATAAAAATTCTTTAGAAATTTCCGAAAAAGATTTTTTTAGTAAGCATTTGGATGAAAAGGTTGAATGTTTGAAAGAATATTTGGCAATTGAAGAAGAATTGTATTCGCATTTGTATAAACTTTTGAGTGAGGGGATACATAGTTTATCTGAAGAGGAATGTGAAAAAAAATATCAAATATTAAAAAGTTTATTGCTTGATATTTTAGAAGAACAAGAACACAAAAAAAAGAAACTAGAAAACCGTAAAGCTATTCATCAACTTATATCACAAAATAATGGTGGTGCTAATGATGAAAAATAGTAATGTAGAATGGATAGGACAAATACCTGATGATTGGCAAATGATAAAAATTAAAAATATTGCGAATATTATAAACGGTTATTCATTTAAAAGTGAACTATATACTGAACAAGGAATAAAAGTTGTAAGAATTACAAATGTTTCCGATGGCTATTTAAATAACGATAATCCACGATACTATCCAAGTGAATATAAGGATGATATTAAAGATGCAATGTTACAACCTAAAGATATTCTGATTACATTGACTGGTTATATTGGTTTAAGTGGTATTGTAAATGATGATTATTTGCCAGCAGGACTTAATCAGAGAGTTGGATGTATAAGAATTAATAAAAATGGTTACGATAATAGGTTCTTGCATTATGTTATATCAACAAATCAATTTATAGAGATGTCAAATTTATATTCTAGTGGAACTGCTCAGCAAAATTTATCAACAGAATGGCTTAAAAATCAATTAGTGCCAGATATTGATATTAAAGAACAAATAAAAATTGCTGATTTGTTAGACAAAAAATGTGGACAGATTGATAGACTTATTAAAATTCAACAGCAAGAAATTGAAAAACTAAAAGAATATAAAACTTCTGTGATAACTCAAACAGTCACAAAAGGTCTTGACCCAAATGTTCCAATGAAAGATAGTGGTATTGAATGGATAGGCCAAATTCCTGCACATTGGAATTTAAATAAACTTAAGTTTGTTTCGTATCTTATTACTGATGGTACTCATCAAACACCTAATTACATTGATAATGGTATTCCATTTTTGTCAATTAAGGATATATCTTCAGGAAAAATTGATTTTTCTGATGTAAAATACATTAGTGAACTTGAGCATAGTGAACTATATAAACATGCACCAATTAACAAAGGAGATATGTTATTCACTAGAATAGGGACGATGGGGGTATTTGTATTAGTAGATACAGATAAAACCTTTGATATATTTGTTAGTGTTGGATTGATAAAATTTAAGAAGTATATTACACTTATTTTAAAGAAATATCTGATGTATTTTTTCTCTTCACTTAATTTTCTTGATTTTATTAATCTTGTAAAAGCAGGTGGCGGTACAACAGCAGCGAAATTTAATTTAGAAGATGTAAGAAATTCTATATTCACTTCACCACCTGAAAAAGAGATGGAAAGTATTGTACAATATATTGATGATTGCAATCAAAGAATAGTAGAAGTAATAACAAAAAAACAAAAGAAAATACAAAAATTACAAGAGTATAAAAAGTCTTTGATATATGAATATGTCACAGGCAAAAGGAGAGTTATTTAATGTTTTGGTATTGGTTTGGTTTTAGTGCATTTTTAGTTTTAATAATTTCAGGATTCTTTGGATTAAAAATGTTCAATATTAATATGCCTAAATCATTATGTGTCAGATATCTCATTTTTTCGGCATTTATTGATGCGTTTTATATCTCAATAGTGTATAGTCATTTACTTTGGCAGTTTATTTTTGGTGGTTTATGTTTATTGACTATATTTATGAATTTAAGTATAAACTTTGTAAATTCAGATAAGAGCCAACCTATTAAAAGATTTGATTTATTATTTGATTTTCTCTGTGGTATAGGATTAACAATTTATTTGTTATACATAATTCCTAATGAGGCCTTGCAGTCAATTATGATACCAGTTGTTTCTGCAGTTTATGGTGGTCTGCTCACTTTGATTGGTGTTGCTTGGACAATAAAAAATCAAGATAAGCAAAGAAAGAATGATGAAAAGCTAAAATTTAAACCGATATTTGTAATTGAAGGTTATAGTAGTGAACAAAATGTTTGGTCAAAATCTAATACAAGAATGGTACAATTTAATAGTGATCATAAAAAGAAGGAGGATAATAATGAATATTTTACTCTAGATAATATTATTTTATCTAATTCAGATAATTCAAATTTATTCATAAAAAATATTTATATAAATAATGAACCTTTAAGTAAGAAATTTGATAAATTTTTAGTTTATAAAGGTGAAATAATCGAAATATTACTTAACGGGGATTATAGCTATGATAATATTAATATGACTATTGAAATTACTGATATGTTGGAAAATGAATATCGTTATAATATAATTTATGGCGAAAATAAGGAATATTTGCGACACAAAAAGAATGAAATTACTGAAATATACTATACAAGATTTATAGAAAAAGTGGAAGAAATAAAAAGAGGTTAATATGGCAATATTACAAGATAATGAAAAGAGATTTGAAGAAGATATAGAAGCATTTTTGTTATCTGACAAAGGCGGCTATGAGAAAGGTGATTTGAAAACTTATGACAAGAAAAAAGCCATTGATATGGACAAGCTTGTCAAGTTTATCTCTGCCACTCAACCAAAAGAATGGAATAGATATCAAAAAATATATCAAGACAAAGCTGAAGACAATTTGTATAAGAGATTTCAAGAAAGTGTAAATAATTTTGGATTGCTTTATACTTTGCGACATGGAATTGATGATAGAGGAGTTAGACTTAATCTTGTATATTTTATGCCGGGTTCAAATATGAATCCTGAATTGGTTGATTTATATAACAAAAACATATTGACCGAAACAAGACAATTTGCTTATTCTGAAGATAATCACAACACAATTGATATGGTTTTGTCTGTAAACGGAATTCCTGTTGTTGCACTTGAACTTAAAAATCAACTTAAAAATCAAACTTATGAAAATGCTGAAATTCAATGGAAGCAAGATAGAGACCAAAGAGAACTAATTTTCAATTTCAACAAAAGAATTTTGGTTTATTTTGCTGTTGATACTTACTATGTTTCTATGACAACAAAACTTGATGGTGACAAGACAAGATTTTTGCCTTTCAATCAAGGTTCAAATGGTGCTGGAAATGTTGGTGGAGCTGGAAATCCTGCAAATGAAGATGGCTATTGCACATCATATTTATGGGAAAGAGTTTTGCAAAAAGATATGCTTCTTTCAATCTTACAAAAATACTTAAGTTTGCAAGTTGAAGAAATAATTGAACTAAAAAACGGTAAAAAAGTTAAAAAAACAAGCAAAAAATTGATATTTCCTAGATATCATCAACTTGATGTTGTTGAAAAGACATTGCAAGATGTTTATGAACGTGGCGCTGGAAAGAACTATTTAATTCAACATAGTGCTGGTTCTGGAAAGTCAAACAGTATTGCTTGGCTTACATATCGTTTGGCGTCTTTGCATGACAAAAATGATGAGAATATTTTTGATTCTGTTATTGTTGTTACTGACAGAAGAGTGTTGGATAAACAACTTCAAACAACAATTTCAGGATTTGACCATAAGCTTGGTTTGATTGAAAAAATTGATGATAGCAAATCATCACAAGATTTGAAACAAGCAATAAATGATGGCAAAAAGATTATTATTTCGACTTTGCAAAAATTCCCTGTCATATATCGTGAAGTTAACGATCAACAAGGAAAAAGATTTGCTATTGTTGTTGATGAAGCACATTCTTCACAATCTGGCAATTCTGCAAAAAAATTGAAAATTGCTCTTGCTGACACAACAGAAGCAATAAAAGAGTATAAGGAACTTTATGAAGATGAAGAAATAGATTCTTTTGATATGCTTACAAATGAAATTCTTACACAAGGTAAACAAAAGAATTTGTCATTCTTTGGTTTTACCGCAACACCAAAGGCAAAAACACTTGAAATGTTTGGTGAAAGAATGCCAGATGGAACTTTCAGAGCATTTCATATTTATTCAATGCGACAAGCAATTGAAGAAGGATTTATTCTTGATGTGCTTAAAAACTATACTACAATGGAAAATTGCTTTAAGATTGCAAATGCAACAAGTGAAAATCCTGAATACAAAGAAACTCCAGCCATAAAAGCAATAAAGAAATATTATGCTAGCCATGAAAAAGTTATTGGTGATTATGTTGAAGTTATTGTTGAGCAATTTAGACAAGTCACATTGACAAAAATTGATGGCAAGGCAAAAGCAATGGTTGTTTGTCCATCAAGACCAAGTGCAGTTAAATTTTATCAAGAAATTAACAAGTATATTCAAGAAAAAGGATATACTGATATGAGAACTTTGATTGCTTTCTCTGGAACGGTTACTATTGGCGATAAAGAATACAAAGAAAATCAAATGAACTATACTGCAGATGGAAAGAGAATTTCTGAAGACCAGTTAAAAGCGCATTTTTCAGGTGATGAGTTTAATACTCTTATAGTTGCTGATAAATATCAGACAGGTTTTGATGAACCATTATTGCATACGATGTTTGTTCTTAAAAAATTAAATAGTGTAAAGGCTGTTCAAACATTATCAAGATTAAATAGAACATGTCCGGGCAAAGTTGATACTTTTGTCTTGGATTTTGTAAATACTGCTGAAGATATTCAAAAATCATTTCAACCATTTTATGAAGATACGATTTTGTCAGGTGAATTTAATATAAATCTTGTTTATGACAATGCTACAAAAGTAAAACAATACAATTTATTTAATGAAGATGATGTTGAAAAATTTGCAAAACTTTATTATAAAAAAACTGAACAATCAAATACAGATTTAGGCAAAGTTACAGCTTTATTTAAGCCTGTATGTGATAGGTTTAATGATTTAACCGAAGAACAAAAAGTTGAGTTTAAAGATGCCTTAAAGAGCTTTAATAGGTTTTATGCATATATTACACAAATCACAAGAACCTTTGATAAAGAGTTGCACAAAACATATTTGTTTACAGAATATTTAGCAAAGTTATTACCTAGAAGACCTAGCGAAAAAGTTAATTTAGACGATAAAATTCAACTTGAATATACAAATATACATCAAACATTTAGTGGAGTTATTGAACTTAAAAAGAGTCCAAATGACAATTCAAATGTTGTTAATCCATCAAAAGATGCTAAGGTGAAATTTATTGATGAGAAAAAAGAATTGCTCAATAATATTATCGATAAAATTAACATTATGTTTGAAGGTAAATTTGATGAGAGTGATAGGGTTATTGTAGAAACCATTTATAATAGATTTGTTGATGGAAAAAACACTAAACTAAAAAAATATGCGAAAAACACAGATAGAGATATGTTTGCAAAAAGCATTTTCCCAAAAGAGTTTGATTCTGTTGCACAAGATTGTTATACAGAACAAATGGATGCTTTTGCTAAATTATTTGAGAATAAAGATTTCTATAACAAGGTTATGGAAGCTATGGGCAAAGCATTGTATCAAAGTTTAAGAAAATAAAAAAATGTCCGAAAATAACGGACATTTTTTTATACTAATTTTTATCTAACAAATCATCAATTGTACAGCCAAAGTAATTTGCAATTTCAAATAGGGTGCGAATACTTGGTTCAACACCATTCTTGTAGCGAATGATATTGTCTTTCGCATAATGTAAATCGTTGCAAAACTGTCTGTTTGATATTCCTGCTTTGTTTATCAAATTAGTAAGTATTTCATAAAATTTTTGTTGATTTGTTGAGTATTCATGGAAATGGTTTTCATCGGACAATTCATACATATAATCAATGCTAACTCGTAAATAGTTAGCTATTTTTATTAGCGTTTGCAAACTTGGATTTCTTTGTTTGTATTTGTAAAATGTATCCCTTGAAATTATTTGATTATTAAACAAATCTTCAGTAGTTTTTCCTTGTTCTTCTAATATATTTTTAACAACTGTTATAAAATCTTTCATCTCAAACTCCAATTATTACGATATAATTATTGCCTAAAATGATGACAAAATACTTGCTACTGCCTATTATGATGACATATAATAATTATATGAAATCAATAAAGCAATTAACATTATGTTTTACTGGCCATAGGCCACAAAAACTTCCATGGGGATTTAATGAACAAGATGAAAGGTGTTTGAAAGTAAAAGAAAAATTAAAAATATTGATTGAGCAAGCAATTATTGATGGATATAGTTATTTTTGGTCGGGAATGGCTCTTGGCTTTGATATGATGTGTGTTGAAATATTGTTAGAATTAAAAGTTAAGTATAAACGAATAAAAATTTATGGTGCTTTGCCATGTAGAAATCAAAGCCAAAAATGGCCGATAGAACAACAAAAGAGGTATGATAAGTTAATTAATCAACTTGATGGTATTCGTTGTTTAAATGATAATTATACTGGTTTAGAATGTATGCTTGAACGCAATAGATTTATGATTGATAACTCATCAAAGCTAATTGCATTGTTTAATAGCAAAAGTGGTGGAACCAAATCAACAATTGAATATGCTAAAAAGAAAGAATTAGAAATAATTATACTTGAACCATAATTGTTAAAAGATAGAATATTATGTCTCTTTTTGATGAAAAATGGATAGTAAAAAATTTTTTAAAACTTTTTTTGTTAAAAATGGCAAAAACAGGTGTCCAAATCAAAAAAATATGTCCTTAATAATATGGAGGAAATAAAAAAAATTTAATAAATTTTTGTAATTTTGCAAAAAACCCACGATATTTTTTTAAATACTTGTCCTTAATAATATGGGAGGAAATATAAATATTAAAAAAATTTTTTTACAAATTTTGAAAAAATGCTTAAAATATACCCCACGATTTGGAAAAACTTGTACTTAATAAAGTGGAAGGGATATTAAAATTGAGAACATGAAAAAAATGTAGAGCTTGTTAAAGTGTGTCGAAATATAGCATAACAAAAAAATTTTTAAAATTATTTATTTAAAAAGACCAAAAATACCCGCCCAATTTCAAAATACTTGTCCTTAATATTATGGAAGGGTACAAAGTAATGATGGTAAAAAAATGTTCAAAAATATGGTCTAATAAAATTTTTTTAATGAATTTTTATGAAAAGAGGTAAAATTCCATTGTTAAATTAAAAATACTTGTCCATATATTAGTGGAGAGACAATAATGACTTACTTAACAACAGCTAAAAAGGTATTTCAATTGAAATATCATTTTTAGTTGCTAAATATTTGAAAATTGAATATGAA
>CAMOCI010000010.1 GCA_946610635.1 uncultured Clostridia bacterium
TACTCCATCTACTCTTATCTTTTTAAATTGATAAACAGGTATGTTATGTTCTTTTGCAAGCACTTTTGTTTCTGGTGGTGTTAAAACTTGTTTTCTGCCAACCGGTTTATCTGGTTGACAAACAACAGCAACCACTTGGTGTTTGCTTTCTATAAGTTTTTTTAACACAATTGCGCCATAATGTGGCGTACCCATAAAAATTATTTTCATATTGCTCCAATAAATTGTAAAAATATGTTTAATTATTCTTTTCTTCGTATTCTCTTATTTTCTTTCTATATAAATCCATTTGCTTTGCATCATCTTTTCTAAATAATTCAACTGCTTTGTCAGTAAACAAGATGCCAGACAAATGGTCAATTTCATGGCAAAAAATAGTTGCCATAAAATCCTCCATAGTAACAGAATATGGATAACCGTATCTATCTTCTGCCTCTACTGTAACTTTGTATGGCCTAATTACAATGCCGTTATATTCTTTAACACTTAAACAGCCTTCAAAACTTTTTTGACTACCATTAGAACTCACTATTTTAGGGTTAACAAGTTCTAGTTTGATTCCATTAGATTCTATAACAACAACCTGTTTAAGTACTCCAACTTGTGGCGCTGCTATTCCTACGCCCTTTTCTTTTTTCATTGTTTCGTACATATCATCAAGTAGTTGCCATAACTTTTCATCAAAATCTTCAACTAATCTACATTTTTTTCTTATTAAAGGCTCATCAGAGTAAACCATATTTCTTAATGCCATAAATAACTCCTTTTAAGATAAATTTTGTGGGTTAACTTCCACAAACACTAAACAATTTTTTGTTTTGGTTTGTTTAACTATATTATAAATTAAATTACGCACTTTTGTATAGTCTTTTTGCACAATTCTCATAAGTATTTCATATCTAAACTTATTTTGGATTCTTTTAACAGGGCATTTCATTGCATTTAGATATACAAATGAACTAGAATTATTGTTTTGAATTTGCTTAATCTTTTCAAAATATGTTTTGGTGCTTTTTATAACTTCTTCTTCTGTATCACCAGATATTAAAACTCTTAATATTTTAACAAATGGTGGAAATTTTGTAACCTTTCTAATATTGAGTTCATGTTTAAAAAAGTTTTGATAATCATAGTTAACTGCACAGCGATATGTGTAATTTTTTGGCATGTATGTTTGAAGTACAACTTTACCTTCAAACTCCCCTCTACCAGCTCTACCACTAACTTGCGTGATTAACTGAAAAGCTCTTTCTGTTGCTCTAAAATCTGCCCTATGAATAGCCATATCAGCATCAATAATGCCAACCAAAGTAACAAGGGGAAAGTCATGACCTTTTGCAATCATTTGGGTACCAACTAAAATACTACCCGGAGTACTTGCAAACTGGCTTAATATGCTATTATGTGCATCTTTTGTGCGCGTGTTATCATTATCCATTCTAAACACTTTTGTACGAGGAAAAAGCCTGTTTAATTCTTCAACAACTTTTTGTGTGCCTATGGCTCCATATCTCAAATCTGTACTGCCACAATTTGGGCAATTTGATAATATATGATACCTGCTATCGCAATAGTGACATTTTAGCATGTTGTCTTCTTTATGATATACAAGTGGCACATCACAATGTTCGCATTTAACAGAATAGCCACAACTTCTACACATAACGTTTGATTGATAACCTCGCCTATTTATGTATATCATTGCTTGCTTATCATTTTTTATGCAATCGCAAAGCTCTGCCACAAGTTTACGGCTAAAAATAGAATTATTGCCTTCTTTTAACTCTCCAAGCATATCAACAATATCAAACTTTGGCATAGGTGCTTTGTTTACACGCTCTGGCATTTCTAGTAGTTTATATTCTCCATTTTGTGCTTTATAAAAACTTTCAACATCTGGCGTTGCACTACCAAGCACAAGTGCACATTTATTATATTTTGCCCTAAATTGTGCAACTTCAATAGTACTATATCTAGGATTACTTTCACTATAATAACTGCCATCATGTTCTTCATCAATCACAATAACGCCAAGGTTTTTTATAGGCGCAAAAATAGCACTTCTTGCACCAACAACTACTTTTGCTTCGCCATTATATATTCTAAACCACTCATCAAATCTCTCTCTAACCGAAAGCCCAGAGTGAAGTAAGGCTATATCATTACCAAACTTTGCCTTAAAGTTTTTTAGCACTTGTGGTGTAAGTGATATTTCTGGCACAAGCATTATTGATGTTTTATTTATAGAAAGCATATTTTTTATTATATTCATATACACTTCGGTCTTTCCACTGCCAGTTACACCAAAAAGCAAGTAATTATCTGGTTTTTGTGTAATTGTGTTTACAATACGCTGCTGTGTTTGGGTTAAAACAACATTTTTATTAATCACTCCGTAATCTTTTATATGGGTTTTTTCTTTTTCTACTTCTAACTTAATTAAATTCAACTTTTCAAGTTTACTAACAGCACTTGATGTAAACTTTTTATTTAATTCACTTATCTTTTCTCTACTGTGTTCAAGCAAATATAAATATAGTTCTTTTTGATTTTTTGCTGTTGATTTAAAACTATTTATATCAAAATTTTTATCTTTTATTAAAGCATATCTTGTTAGTTTAGTCTTAACTTTGTTTTGTCTTAATCCACTTGGCACAAAAAGCCTAATCGCGTCCATTTTACGCAAGTTATAGTTCTCTGTCATAAAATCTATAAGTTTTAACATTTCTGGCAAAATTATAGGCTCATCATCTATACTAATAACTTCTTTAACTTTATCTTCATTCATTGCTGTTGTATCTTTAATATTTAAAACATAGCCTTCAAGTTTTCTGTTACCAAACGGAACAAGCACCCTAGTACCAATTTTGCATGGGGTGCTTATTTTATAATCAAAAATTTTATCAACTTCACTATTTAAAATATCAACAACAACTTCTGCGTACATAAATCTATTTTTATTTAACCTTTTGTTTTAATTTTTCAAAAAACATATTTACTTGTTTTCTATTTTTTAAAATAATTTTTTTGCCTTTTGTTTTATTAAGATTTTCAATATGTTTTTTTCGTCTTTCTTTTGTTCTGCCATCAAATAAAATCCATTTTTTAAAAGCAAAATCAAATTTATCATTACAAGGACAACTTTCTCTGTGAGCATTTTTATATTGTTTAGCTCTTTTACGTGCTGAAAAAAAGCATACAAAACGATTGAAGTTTAAAAATATTGTCATATCAGTTTCATAAAATCTTTGTGGACATATTTTTGTAAAATTTCCGTCAATTACCCAGTTTTCATTTTTATCTAAGAAATCTTGTACAATTTTAGTTTGTTCTTCATCTGTTCTCTCTTGCCAATTGCCATAAAATTTTGTGTTATCTAAATGTAAAACTGGAATGTTATATAATTCACTTAATTTTTTTGCAAGTGTAGATTTTCCACTACCAGAATATCCTATAACTTCAATTTTCATATTTTATCCCCTTTACAAAATTAAAACAAAAACAAATATTTTTTTAAAAATAAAAAGGCAAACGAAACATTTGCCTAAAATTATTCTTCAACTACAACATCTCCATTCCAAATCTCGTTTGCAGCTTCTGTAAGTTCTGGAACTTCTGGCTCAACACCTTCTTCTAAATGTTTTTTTTGAAGTTCTAATGCTCTTTTGCTTGCTAAAACAGAAAGTTTGTATTTGTTACCAACTTTGGCACTCATTTTTTCTATTGGTGGCTCAATCATCATGATAATATATCTCCTTATTTTTATTGTATCACTTTTATATAAATTTTTCAATCATAAAATAACTATTTTATTATAGATATCAAATGTAACTATCAAATAAAATTAAATATGACAAAATTATTTTAACTCTTCTAGTAAAAGTTGAGTTGCAATTTGTGGGTTAATTTTACCTTTTGATAGTTTCATAACTTGCCCCATAAGATAAGTTATTGCTTTTTGGTTGCCTGACTTAAAATCAGCAACTGCTTGTGGATTGTTTGCAATAGCCTCTAAAACAAACTTTTTTGCATCATCTGCACTATTATTTTGTTTTAGTCCAAGTTCTTCGGCAAGTTGTTTTGCACTTTCATTTGTGTCCCAAACTCTATCTAAAAGTTCTCTTGCACTATTAATAGATATTTCTTTGTTTTGAAACATATCAATAAGTTCTACAAAATTTTGTGCTGAAATGCTAACATTTGGTTCTTCTTCTAAACTCTCTTTAAGTTTTCTCATAACATCAGTACAAATCCAATTACAAACAACTTTTGGCTGGTTTTTAAGTTTCAAACAATCTTCAAAAAAGTTTGTAACATTTATATTGCTTGTTAATGTTTCTGCATCTTGCTTTGGCAAGCCAAACACATTCATATATCTATTTTTTCTATCGTAAGGCAATTCTGGCATTGTATGTTTAATTCTTGTAATATACTCTGGTGTAATGCTAATTGGTAACAAATCAGGGTCTGGGAAGTATCTATAATCATTGCTTGTTTCTTTGCTACGTAATGGCTCATTTTTGCCTAAATCATCATCCCATTTTAAAGTGATTTGATGTATAACTTCACCATTTTCTATCGCATTAATCTGCCTTTGTGCTTCAAACTCTATTGCTCTTTTTACAGCTTTAAAACTATTTAAGTTTTTCATTTCAGTACGATTGCCAAGTTTGTCACTACCTTTTGGTGCAACACTTAAATTCACGTCACAACGCAAACTACCCTCTTGCATTTTACAATCTGATACGCCTATTGCCACAAGTGTTTCTTTTATACTTGTTAATGTTGCAACGGCTTCATCTGCGCTATGAATATCTGGCTCTGTAACAATTTCTATAAGTGGCACACCACAACGATTATAATCAATAAAAGATTTGTTTAGTTTTGCATCATGTACGCTTTTTCCAGCGTCTTCTTCCATGTGAATATTGTTTATGCGCGTAAACTTTTCTTCACCATTTAGCTTATATCTAATTTTTCCATTGATACAAATTGGTTTTTCAAGTTGGCTTATTTGATATGCTTTGCTTAAATCTGGATAGAAATAATTTTTTCGCTCAAATATTGCAACATTATTTATATCACAATCAAATGCAAGTCCACTTTTTATAGCATATTCAACACAAGTTTTGTTAATGGTTGGTATTGCCCCCGGCATACCCATACATATTGGACATGTATTTGTGTTTATGGGTGCGCCAAATTGATTTTTACATCTACAAAATGCTTTTGTTTCGGTTTTAAGTTCAACGTGAATCTCTAAACCTACTGTAATTTCGTAATTATTCATTTTGACCCCCTTTGTGTTCTTCAAAGTAGTTTGCAAGTGTGTAAAGTGTTGTTTCATCAAACTTTTTACCAATCAACTGCAAACCTATTGGCATTCCATCACTATCTTTTCCGCAAGGAAAACTTATTGCAGGGCTGCCAACAATGTTAACAGGCACTGTATAAACGTCACTTAAATACATTTTTATATGGTCATTAGATTTTTCGCCCAACTTAAATGCAACACTTGGGCTGGTTGGAGAAAGTAAAACATCACACTGCTTAAATGCTTCTTCAAAATCTTTTTGAAGTAATGCTTGAACTTTTTTTGCTTTTTTGTAGTAAGCATCATAATAGCCACTAGAAAGCACAAAGTTACCTAGCATAATTCTACGTTTAACTTCTTTTCCAAAACCTTCTGTACGTGTTTTAACATACAAATCAACAAGGTCTTTATATCCTTGTGCACGATAGCCATATCTTATGCCATCAAATCTACCTAAATTACTGCTTGCCTCAGCACTAGAAATAATGTAGTAAGCAGAAAGTGCCAAGTCAATATTTTTTAAACTAACATCAACAATCTCTGCACCATTTTGTTTGTAAAACTCTATTGCGTTTTTAATTGCAATTTCAACATCAATATCCATACCAAGTGCGAAAAACTCTTTTGCAATACCAATCTTTAAGCCCTTAATACTATTTTTTATTTCGCTTAAATAGTTAGGAACAGGAACATTTGCAGAAGTTGTTTCTTTTTCATCATACCCTGCAATGGCTGATAGCATAACAGCATTATCTTTAACGGTTCTTGTTAATGGTCCAACTTGGTCAAGAGAATTTGCAAATGCAACTACTCCATAGCGGCTAACTCTGCCATAAGTTGGTTTTAAACCTACAACGCCACAAAAACTCGCTGGCTCTCTTATACTACCACCAGTATCGGTACCAAGGGCCGCATAGCATTGATACGCGCCAACACTGCACGCACTGCCACCACTACTACCACCCGGAACCCTAGTACTATCAATAGGGTTTAAACATGGGCCAAACGCACTATTTTCGTTAGATGAGCCCATTGCAAACTCGTCCATATTTGCTTTGCCAACAATAACAGCATATTGTGATTTTAACTTTTCTATAACTGTTGCATCATAAACTGAAACATAATTTTCTAACATTTTAGATGAACATGTTGTTTTTGTACCTAAAACATTAATGTTATCTTTAACAACAATAGGCACACCTGCAAGTACTGGCAAGTCTTTGCCTGCGTCAAGCATTTCATCAACTTGTTTTGCAACATTAATTGCTTCGTCAAAATTATAACTATTTAAAGCATTCAGTTTTTCTGTTGCCTTAATTCTCTCTATTATTTGATTTGTTACTTCCAAACTCGTAACTTCTCTATCATGTATTTTCTTGCTAACTTCTAGCAAACTTAATTTTGTATAATCCATTTTTATTTCCTTTACGGCTGCCCAATGAACTGCCGATATATTATTTAATTACCTTATTATTTTGATTGTATGTTCAATCTTACACTATATTTATTTTGAATTACAATGGTAGCAGATTTGGATGGATTTTTGAGATAAATTAACACAAACTGCATGCCACTAAGTGATCTTGTGGTAGGCAAAGTTTGGGATAATTTAGCCAAAAAGATGCCAAATATGCAGATATAATGTCGTGCTATCCGGTAGGTAGAACGAAATAACTAATCTACCATTAGTGGTACAGCAACACTGCTACCAAAACTGTCTGGTGCATTTTTTATTGCATCATTTTTAGATAAACTTTGGTGGGCAATATCTTCTTTAATCTCTGTTTCTGCATCTAATAAATTTAATTTTAATTCTATTCCATTTGTATCAACTTTTTCTAGCATATCAATTTGATGCAGAGTTTTTTCAAATTCATTTTTAAAATTTTCAGTTTCTTCAGCGGTAAATTCTATTCTAGATAATTCTGCCAAATGTTCTACAAGTTCTGTTGTTATTTCCATAATATCTCCATTATAGCACCTATTTTAACACATGTTAAAAAATATTTCAATCTTTTTATTATCTATAATAAAAAATTACTTATATATACTTTCATTAATAAAAAATCCCAGTGATAACTGAGATAATTATTCAAAATCTGCTTTAGCGCCTTCCATATATGGTACTAAATTTTTAACTTTTAATATTTTGTGTAATGGTGCTGTTTTTGGTAAATATATTTTAATGTAGTTTTGTGTGTAGCCTACAACACAATCTTCTTCAATGCTCTCGGTTAGGCAATATAAATTTTCGCCACTTTGTATTATTGAATTTTGGCTATTTATGTAATCAAGTTTGTTTTGTTTATTTATCTCTTCCAAAACTTTTACTCTATTATTAATAATATTACCATCAACCATTTTTAACCTACTTGCAACAGTGCCTTCCCTTTTACTATATGGGAATATGTGCATTTCAAAAAATTTGACTTTTTTTATGGTTTCAACAGTTTCAGAAAAATCTTCATCTGTCTCGGTAGGAAAACCAACAATAACATCAGTAGTTATTGCAGCGTTAGGAAAGTATGAGCGTATTAATTCTACCTTTTGAATAAACTGCTCTTTTGTGTAATGTCTATTCATAAGTTTTAAAATTCTATCGCACCCACTTTGCATAGATAAGTGAAAATGTGGGCAAAAGTTTGGCATATCTTTTAAAACTTTTAAAAGTTCATCATCTATTATATTACACTCAAAACTACCTGTTCTAATACGGCAAGAGTTTGTAGTTAATGCTTGCATTAACTTGCCAAGTGATAATTTACCATCAATTTTGTAATCACTAATGTTTATACCCGTTAAAATTATTTCCTGATTAGTTTTAGATAACTCTTCTGCTTCTTTTACAATTTCTGTTAATTCTCGGCTACGGCTTCTGCCACGCACATAAGGTATTAAGCAATAAGAACAAAAATTATTGCAACCATCTTGTATTTTTAAGTATGCACGGGTGCGTGATGTTGTATTAAAGGCAAAATCTTCATAAGTCAAGGGAATTATAGTGGATATATTTCCAACTTGATTTAAAACGTGTGCAATCTTATTTTTGCCAGCATTGCCAATAACCACACTAACATTTTCTTTTTGTAAAAACTGTTCTTTGTTATGCTCACTTGCACATCCACAAACTATAATTTTTGCTTTTGGGTTTAATTTTGTAAGTTTTGCGATATGAGCTCTACTCTTTTTCTCTGCAATACCGGTAACAGCACAAGTGTTTAATATATACAAATCACATGGCTCCATGTTTGTTGTAACTTCGTGACCCATGCTTATTAATTCTTCTTTAATTGCACCACTTTCATATTGATTTACCTTGCAACCTAATGTAATAATTCCTATTTTCATATGCACATTATAGCACATAAGATTACATTAATCAATTTTAATAGTAAAACAAGTTTTATTATGTTTATTTTGATTTAAACATAAATAAATACATTTAAAAATACAAAGAACAATATACATACTAAAATCATTTATGATAAATTATTGAGTTTAAAAAAATGCTAGTACATAGCACTTTTAATTTGAATTTACACTGATAGTTTTATCTTTTTGAACTTTGATTTTATCTTGCAAATTACCATTTTTTAAAATGGCGTCATCATACCTTATCAAAAGTTTTTTATCACAAGCATCTAGTGTACAAGTTTTAATATCGCTTGCAGGCAAATTGTACATGGCATCTAGCAAGTTATTTTCTAAAATTGTTCTTAACCCTCTTGCACCGTCTGCTAAATTTGATGCTTCACGTGCAATTTCTTCTATTGCACTATCACTTGCAACAAAATTTACACCATCTATATAAAGTATTTCTTGAAACTGCTTTATTATAGAATTTTTTGGCTTTGTTAAAATGTCTTGCAAATCTTGATTTGTTAACTTTTGTAATTTGCTAACAACAGGAAGCCTACCAACAAACTCTGGTATAAGCCCAAACTTAATTAAATCTTGTGGCATTATAGCCTGTAATGATTTGTCCGTATCTAGTTTTTTAGAAAAACCTAAGTTGTGATTTTTACTACGCTCATCTACAATTTTATCAAGCCCCACAAACGCACCACCACAAATAAACAAAATGTTTGTTGTATCTAAACTGACACTTTCTTGATATGGCGTTTTGCGAGTTGTTTGCAATGGCACATTTGCATTTGTACCTTCAATAATTTTTAACAATGCTTGCTGCACGCCTTCGCCAGATGGGTCTTTTGGTAAATTTCTATTTTCACTTTTTTTTGCAATTTTATCAATTTCATCGATATACACAATGCCCATTTGCGCCTTTTTTATATCGCCACCACTGCTTGCAAGTAGTTTAGAGAGCACACTTTCTACATCATCACCAACATAGCCAGCTTCTGTTAATGTTGTTGCATCACACATAGCAAACGGGACTTCTAATATCTTTGCAAGTGTTTTTGCAAGGAGTGTTTTACCACAGCCCGTTGGACCAACAAGCAAGATATTGCTTTTATCAAGTTCAATCTTTGTCTTACTTTTAATGTTTAAGTTATGATTAACCTTTTTATAATGATTATAAACGGCAACACTCAAAACTTTTTTTGCTTCGTCTTGCCCAATAATGTAATCATCTAAATGTGCTTTTATCTGCTTTGGTGTTAATAGTTTTTTTGACTCTATATTAATTTTTGTTTCATTATTTGTCACTATACTTTTACAAATTTCAATACACTCTTCACAAATAAAAGCATTGCCATTAGGGCTTGCAATAAACTTTTTAACTTCTGGCTCGCCTCTACCGCAAAAAGAACATATCATATCACTTTGCTTCACTATCTTGCTCCTTAACTAAAACTTTGTCAATCAAGTTATACTCTTCGGCTTCATAACTTGTTAAATAATAATCACGTTCAGTGTCTTCATCAATTTTACTTCTTGATTTGCCTGTGTTCTCTGCCAATATATTATTGATTGTTTCTCTTGATTTTAATATTTGATCAGCAATAATTTTAACGTCACTTGCTTGCCCACCAACATTATTAATAAGTGGCTGATGTATCATAATTTTGCTATTTTTTAAACTATATCTTTTGCCTTTTGCTCCACCACTAAGTAGCACTGCACCCATAGATGCACAAAGCCCCACACAAATTGTAGAAACATCACATTTAATATAATTCATGGTATCTAATATCGCAAGTCCTGCATCAATAGAACCACCGGGGGTGTTAAGATATAGTGAAATGTCTTTTTCGCTATCCTTTGATTCTAAAAATAAAAGCTGTGCAATCACACTATTGGCTATTTCTGTTGTAATTTCTCCACCCAAAAAAATTATTCTGTCTTCAAGTAATCTTGAATAAATATCATAACTTCTTTCTCCATTGTTTACATTATCTACTACATAAGGTATAAGCATAAAATCTCCTTTTTTTGTCATGCTGACCTTACTTTCTCTTTATCTTTGGAAGCATCTCATCTATATGAGATTCTTCCGGAGTCTACGATATAAGTAAGGGTCAGAATGACATAATATTACAAGTACTCAACATAAATAATAAAGTATTATAATGAACAAAAAAAGATAAAACAGATTTCTCCATTTTATCTTTTGTAAGTTTTATATTATATGTCTATATATTGCATATTTTAACAAGATTTTTTAACTACAAATTATAAATCTATGTTAAAATTACATTTAATTACATATTGTTGTTCTTTTTTAAGAAATCAAACAATTTGTTAAGTACCAAGTTGTTTGCAATTTGTTGCAAATAATGGTCGTGCATCGTCTTTTTAAATTCTTCAACATCAATGCCATTAAATTTTGCTTGGTCTTCTACTGCTTTATCAAGCTCTTCTTTTTCGAGTGTTATGCCTTCTTTTTTCATAACAGCTTCTAGCACCAAACGTGTTTTAACTGTTTTTCTAGCATCGTCCATACGCGATTTTTCTAGTGCTTCACCAGTTGTATTCATATAT
>CAMOCI010000011.1 GCA_946610635.1 uncultured Clostridia bacterium
TAGTTTGTCCTGTCGTTTCAAATATTTTTCCACATTTAGGACATTGATAGTAAAAACCATATTGGCTTTTCTTTTCTAATAATTTGCATTTGCAACTAAAACATTTCATATATTTACCCCATTTGTATTAAAAGCTAAATTCTTTATAAGCTTATGATCTTACTTTAATCTCCATTTTTTAGTATCATTATCTCGTTGAATTATATTTTCTTCTTCTAATTCTCTTAAAATAGCGACAGTCCAATATTGCTGATTTGAAGAAGTTGAATTAGCTTTGTCTCCCCAGTCCATTCCACAATCTCTGAAAATATCTGCTTGTTTCATTCCATCACTATAGGACTGACAAATTTCCTTTGATTTCATAAAATCATAAACCAATTTTTTATAACAATTTCTCAAATAATTCCCAATTTCTTTATAGTTCACTATTATACTCCTTACACAAAACATTAAAATCAAACACCTATATAAACAAATGATTGTGGGGCAAATTCAATTCCAAAATCCTTTAATGGTCTTGGATTTTTGTATTCGAGGATTTCTCCTAATTCATAGGCATAAGCAATGTCTCTATTTTTAAAATATTCATCAAAAAATTTTTTTGATATTCCTGAAAATTCTTTTGTTCTTTCCCATAAATTATTTGGAGTGTCGCATAGAATACTTTTTATTTTTACTTTAGCTACAACCATTTTTGTGGGGAAAGTACAATATACTAATATTGCTTTTACATCTTTTTTTGCTACTTTTGTTCTATACTCAAATCGTTTAGTTTTATTTAATATTCTTTCAACATATTCCGGATTAATTGATAATAATATCTTTCTCATTATCTACACCTACTTTTAATAAATTGATAAACTGCTCTTTACTTAATATTATCTGATAAGGATGTCCATCATTCCAATAGCCATTCTCTTTCAAATATTTCCAATTTATGTTATTTCCTTTCCCAAAATAACCATTATAAACCATTTCAATAATTATTACATTACTTTTATTTGCATAGATATCGTCCAGTTCTTCTTGTTTATATACTGATTTATTTTTTATAATATTAAGATATTCTTCTTTTGTTTTTAAATACCTGTTGTTCAATCTAATATTATGTATTTTTGTTATAGTACAATATGAAGTAATGACACTTTTATATCCCGGATTTGCGCCAATGAATTTTCTATAAATAAAGATTGGTTCTTTTTCCTTATAAGAAGTTGATGTAAAAGGCGTTGCAATGAAAATTTTTGATATCCCGTTAGAAACTGCCATGTCACCTTCAAATAATTCACTATTTTTTAGTTCAGAATAAGGGAATAAAGAATCATGATATTTATCTTCAACTGGCAAAATTCCAAAATTTTCTGTTGAAAAATCCAAGTAAGGGAACATTGTATATGGTGTGGATTTATCTATGTTTTTCTTAGATTTCATAAATAAATGTTCACCATTTTTAAACTCTCCAAAATCTTTAAAGCCAAATTTTAATAATAATGCTATTAATTGTTCTTGTTTTGGGAAAACTGTCACATATATTTCATCTTCCGGTCTTTTTTGCCAATGCCATAGGGCAATACCTATAGACCCTTCTCCAAGTCTTTGACTTCTTACATTTTCATTTAATTTTAAAGTGCAGATTTTTATTCTTGGTTTTTGTGGCAACAAGTTATCTTTAAGTTTAATTTCATCCTGTTCGTCATCTTTTAAAATCAATAATGCACGTATTCCATCAGCATTTTGATTAACATAAACATCTCTATCTAAGTGATTATTGTACCAATTAACAAAGCCCGGGTAATCATTTTTTAAGCTATCAAAGAATGGATCATTTATATCACATTCTCTAAATTTTTTAATTTCAAATTTTTCCATTTATTCTCTCTTAAATTTATAATGTAATTACATTATACAAATTTTTCTGTAAAAAGTAAAATATTTATAATAAAAAAGAAGAACTATATTTCAAGTTCTTCCTTTTGCGAATTTTATTGATTGTTTAGCAAATGAGTATAAACTTCATTTGCTGTTAGGTTTGAAAAGTTGCCATTACTTTCTGCAAAGTTTTTTAGGTCAGTTGCAAGAATAGAACCGATATGGTTTATTTGCTTTTGTGACATATTTACTTTGCCTTGCTTTAATACTTTAGTATTAAAGTCGTAGATAGCAGAATTTTCATCTATATTTTCACAATCAATAAAACATTGATTATTCACACTTGTCATATTTACATACTTTAAATGCGAATAATACCTAAAACACGGGCACTTAAAAGCCCATTCTTAGTATAGCATAATTATAAATATTTCAACTTAATCGACAAAAAAAGACAAGTGGGTTTCCCACTTGGTTAAGGCTTGAGGAAGTGACACAAAATCGTTTCACCACCCCCTTGGGTGTGAATCGGCTGGAAACCCACATTTTTCTAGCTTTTTGCGAAAAAAATTGTGATTTTGAGTCTATTCCTTATCCTGCTTCCCATTATTTTAATGATTTATAGATATTTTCAATAATTTTTTCTCTATCTTTAGTATCAAAAATATGAGTTGCAAATTCAAAACACTTTGGTTCGTGTTTTAACATCTTTGATATGTTTTCTTTTTGTTCAATTTCTAAACCTGCACCAGCTTTAATTTGACTGTGACAAACAGGACAAAGTTTAACCAAATTGTCTTCAACATCTAATTCAGCATTTTTACCAACAGATATAACATGATGTATTTCAAAATATGGTCTGTTTGTTTTTCTGCTCGTAAATGTTCTATCATTAATATCATATTCTTCTTGACAGCAAGCACATACATCAGGCGTTAATAATCTTACAAGTTCAACAATTTCCATATTTCTTCTAAACTTGCCTTCAAACTCATCACTAAATCCAATTTCATTTCGTAAGTTTTGAATATCTAGTTTATTTAATTCTTTTCCTAATAACTTTTGAGAATATAAAGCAATTCTTTTTTCAAATGTTGTTTTTTGTTGAGAGTTTTTGTCTGGTGTAGTGAAATATATGATGTCATTGTTAATAGGTTTTGGGATAAATCCATAATAAGCATTTTTTATAAGTTCTGCTTTGTAAACATTTATTATTCCTATATTTTTAACATACCATGAAAGCATAACTCTTAATTGGGTATTTCTTTTGTTTTCGCCACTAATATATTGTGCTTGTAGTTCCCTAAAATTGTAATTTAGATATTCAACAGGAATACATAAAAGGTCAACTAGTAATCTAACTCGTTTTAATTCAAATTCATTGCTGAAAAAATAGTCTTGTGCTAAATAATCAGCAGTTCCGTCAACACTTCCACGTAATTCCATAAATCCACGAATAAACATCTTTTTGTTTTCAGTCAATCCTTCTTCTAATGCAAATTGACTACTTATAACTTTAGCATATAGCTTATTGAAAAAACTTTCCCTAGATAGTTGCAAATCATTTTCTAACAAACAAGTAAATTCAGACCTGCTAATCCCTTCAATTTTATCCATAGTCCAAACTTTTTTGCCTGAAAACTTATTTAGAATGTCTAAATAATATTTTTTACTGTTTGCATAAAATTCCTTATCATCACAAAATTTTGATGATTTATATGTAGATATTGAATAAATGTATTTACCATTGTCGGTTATTTCAAAACGACCATAAAATGCACCAAGAAGGAATGGTGTAATATCATCTTTTTCTAAAAATTCGCTAACTTTCATTTTATCATCTCCAAAGAAGAAAAACATCATATTATAATTATATCAAAAACAGTTGTTTTTTCAAGCAGAATATGATATCATAATTTATGAGGGAGTAAAAAAATGTCCCTCACTTGGAGATTTTAATGAAATTTAATGTTTTAGACCTATTTTGTGGTGCTGGTGGTTTCTCTGCTGGATTAGAATTAAATGATAATTTTTCAACCGTAGTAGGATTAGATTTTGAAAAATATGCAATTGAAACTTTTTCAAAAAACTTTCCAAAGGCAATTGCTATTTGTGGAGATATACTTGACCCAAAGATTAAAGAGCGAGTAATTGAAGAAAGTAAAAAGCATAATGTAAATATGATAATTGGTGGTCCACCATGTCAAGGATTTAGTTTGAAAGGTAAAAACTTAGGTTTGAATGACCCAAGGAATTTTTTGTTTAAGGAATATTTAAGTATTGTTAGAGAACTTCAACCTGAAATTTTTATTATTGAAAATGTTAAAAATATCCTTAATTCTTCAAATCACTTTTTTAGAGATGAAATACTTAATGAAATAGAATCTCTTGGCTATATAGTCAATTTTGGGGTTGTAAATGCAAAAAACTATGGTGTTCCACAAAACAGAGAACGAGCATTGTTTATTTCAAGTAAAACTAAATTCATAAATTTTCCAAATCCACAAGATAATCATGTGACAGTTAGAGATGCGATATCTGACTTGTCATATTTGGAAAGCGGCGAAGGAAGTGAAATCTCTTTATACATAAACGAACCACAAAGTGATTATCAAAGAATGTTGCGTGGCAATTGTTTACAATATCATAAAGCATCTTCGCATTCAAAAGTAGCTTTGGATAAATTAAGAATGATACCACCTGAAAGTGGTAAAGAATACTTACCAAAAGAGTTATTAGGCAAACAAAAATTTTCTACTACTTGGTCTAGACTTGAATGGGATAATATAAGTCCAACAATAGATACAAGATTTGACACTCCATCTAATGGAAAAAATTCACACCCTTATCTAAATAGAGCAATCACTCCAAGAGAAGCTGCAAGAATACAAAGTTTTAATGATGATTTTCATTTTTGCGGACCAAAAGTAGCGGTTTGTAAACAAATTGGAAATGCTGTTCCACCATTACTTGCAAAGGCAATTGGTGAACAAATTTGTAATGAATTAGGAAATGATGTTATTATTGGAAAAGATTATACTTTATATAAAGGAAATGCTTACACTTTAATTGATGAATTGATTAAAAATCATATAACAGTAAACCACATAATAACTGACCCACCTTACAATATATCTCACGAAAATAATTTTAATACTTTGAAATGCCCTAGACAAGGAGTTGATTTTGGCGAATGGGATAAAAACTTTGACTTGTTCTCTTGGATACCAAAATACGAAAAGATATTGGATAAAAATGGTTCAATGATTGTCTTCTGTTCTTATCGTTATATTAGTTTTATCATAAAAACAATGGAAGAAAGTAATCTTGAAGTTAAAGATGTTTTAGTTTGGAGAAAAGCAAATCCTATGCCAAGAAATATTGATAGAAGATACGTTCAAGATATGGAGTTTGCAATTTGGGCTGTAAAAAAAGGCGCAAAATGGACTTTCAACAAACAGGAAGATAAACCATATATGCGAAGTTTGTTTGAAACTTCAACTGTCGCAGGTAATGAAAAAGTCGGACACCCAACACAAAAAAGTTTAAAGTTAATGCAAGATATAATTAAAATACATACCAACAAAAATGATGTTGTAATTGACCCATTTATGGGCAGTGGAACCACTGGTCTTGCTTGCTTAAACCTTGGTAGAAAATTTATTGGTGTTGAATTAGATAATGATTATTTTAGAATGTCTGTTGATAGATTAAATAAGATATTTTAATTAAAATTTTCCGTAGGCAGGATAAGAGTAGGTTCAAAATGCTAATTTCAAAGTGAAAAAGTCCCTAAAAACAAGCGTTTCCGGTGACTCACTTTGAACAACAATTCTTTTTGGCATTTTTACCACTCCCATTTGCTTACACAAGTGGGATACCCACTTTGATTTTATAAGGAGAACTGATATGAAAAAAGCTGTTATATATGCAAGATATTCAAGTGACAATCAAACTGAACAAAGTATTGAAGGACAAGTTAGAGTTTGCAAAGAATATGCTGAAAGAAATGATTTTGTTGTTGTGAATGAATACATTGACAGAGCTATGACAGGAACAAATGATAATCGTCCTGCACTTCAACAAATGCTATATGACAGCAAGAAAAAGGGCTTTGATTTTGTTTTGGTCTATAAGTTTGATAGATTTGCTAGGTCAAGATATGACAGTGCTATGAACAAGGCAATATTAAAACAAAATGGAGTTAAACTTTTGTCTGCAACTGAACAAATATCAGATAATCCAGAAGGTATAATTTTGGAAGGTATGCTTGAAAGTATTGCCGAGTATTATTCGGCAGAACTATCTCAAAAAGTTAAGCGAGGACTTAAAGAAAGCCGAATTAAAGGACAATTCACTGGTGGCCCAACTCCTTATGGATATGTTGTTAAGTATTTAAAAGTTTACATAGACGAAGAACAAGCAAACATTGTTCGTTTAATGTTTAATGAATATTTGAGTGGTAAGATTATTAAAGATATTGTTAAACTTTTAAGAGACAAAGGTGTTAAAAATAGTTATGGCAAAGAGTGGACAATAAACTCAGTTTCAAGAGTTTTAAGAAATCCAAACTACAAAGGTTGTGTTTTTGCAGACGATACTTGCTATACAAACATATTCCCACAAATTATTGACACAGAAATATTTGATGAAGTAAATCAAAGATTACAGCACTCAAAAAGGACTTCTGCTCACCATAAAACAGAAGTTAACTATCTTTTAAGTGGAAAGTTAATTTGTGGCAAATGTGGTGGTTTAATGACCGGAGACAGTGGTAAAGGCAAACTTGGCAAGATATACAATTATTACAAATGCTTTACAAAGAAAAAGAACAAGAATGTTTGCGACAAAAAATCTATCGGGCAAGAATATATTGAAGATAAAGTTATTTATGCAACAAAACAATTTTTGCAAAGCACAAATTTGAAAGCAATAGCAAAAGTCATTTGTGATGTGTATAACAAAGACATTGAAAAAGACAAAATTTTAGAGAGTTTGAATAAAGAATTGCAAGAGAACAACAAAAAACTTGCAAACCTTTTGCGTGCACTTGAAAATGGAGTGTTTAATGACACAACAAACAGCAGAATGAAAGAACTTGAAAATTCAAATAAAGAATTGCAAGAAAAAATAGCAAGCAGACAGATGCTCACTATCAAACCACTTGAAGAAAATATTGTTTATGACTTTTTATGTTCATTCAAAGATATAGACGAAAACAATACTCTCGCAAAGCAAAGAATGATTGATTTGTTTGTAAATCGTGTTGTGCTTTTTGATAATGGAACAATGACAATTTATTACAACGCAAGTGGTGATAAGGGCAAACAACTTGACATCAAAGACCAACCTGATATTGACAGAGAAATTGAATATATAGAACAAAAAAAGAATAACCCAAACCGCAAGGGTTCGGATTATTCTCAAATGGCGGAGAGTAAGAGATTTGAACTCTTGCGCCAGTTTCCCGACCTAACACCTTAGCAGGAAGATGAATTTTTTGTCTTTCAAAAACCTTAATTTTGTTAGTAAAATCTAATAGTTTAGCAAATATTAAAAATATGCTGAACTATCATCTACTGTCTTTCTATTGCCCAAAATTCATTAAACAAAGAAATTTGCACTTTTTTATACAAATTCTATATTTTTAAGTTATTTCTTTATTTTTGTCATAAACACTTGCATTTTAGGGAACAAATATGTATAATTTAAGTGTAAATGTTCCCTAAAGGAGATTTGTATGAAAAACAATTTTAATGAAATTCAAGAACTACTTAGAAGTAAAGCTGATTTGCAAGCTAGACTTTCTTTGCTTGCCTATGACGGAACTCCTGAAATAAAAACAAATTCAAGCGGTAAATATATTTACATTAGAAAAAGAGTTTTAACGAGAATTACTTCTGAGTATGTTGGTGCTTACTCTGATGAGCTTTATCAAATTGTTCTCAAAAATGTTAAAGAAGCAAAAGAACTAAAAAAACAAATTAAACAAATTGACAAAGAACTTGCAAAATTAAACTATCAACAATCTGAATTATCCCCAAAAGTTGAACTTAATTTAGATTTTGCAAGAGCAAATATGAAAGCCAATATCTATGACCAAGCAATACTTGAAGGTGTTGCAACAACATTCCCACAAACTGAAACTATTATTGAAAATGGCAAAGTATCTGGAATGACAGCGACTGATGTTCAAAAGATACTCAACTTAAAACATGCTTGGGAGTTTATTCTTGACAAAAATGTTTTATTGTCAAAAACTGACTTTTACATCTTGAGTTATATCGCAAAGTTTGTAAATGAAGGATTTTATGATAATGGTGGCAGAATTCGTGGTGTTCCTGTAAAAATCGGTGGCACAGATTATATTCCACCACTTCCAATAGAAAGCGTAGTCAAAGAAAATATTGAAGCAATTTTGAATAGTCAAAAAGAAACTATTGATATTGCAATAGAACTTTGTTTGTATTGTATGAAAACTCAAATATTTAATGATGGCAACAAAAGAGCTTCCGTTATTTTTGCAAATCACTATCTTATCAGCAAAGGCGAAGGACTTATTGTTATACCAGAAAAAGAAGTTCCTACATTCAAAAAACTTCTTGTTGATTATTATGAGGATAAGGATACACAAAATATAAAAACATTTATGAAAGAAAAGTGTTGGAGAAGATTTTAATTATTGATACAAAAAAGACAATCAAATAAAAATGATTGCCTTTTTTGTTTAATAAACATCTTCTGTTCCATTGAAATAATCACGAGCAAAGAATTCTTGAAGTGTAATGCCTGCTCCTGAACATATTTTCTTTATTGTGATAACTTTTGGACATTTGCTTTTGCCTGACATAAAATCAAACACAGTTGATGGTGTTAAGTTTGAATTCAAACACAATGCAGTGAGATTTGTTTTGTTGTTCTCTACTATCTCATTTATTCTCTTTCTAATTGCTTCATCTATATTCATAATTACTAAACTCCGAAACGATATTCCGTAATTATTTTACTTTTCAATTAAAAATATGTCTTACGGAATATCGTAATAATAATTGCCAAACAAAGTGATTTTAGTTATAATTATCTTACGGAGTTTCGTATTTATGGAAATTAAATCTTGTTGTTTTATCGGACATAGAAAGATTGAGATAACTATTGAACTTAGACAAAAACTTTATGATTACATTGAAAACTTGATTGTAAATGAAAATGTTAAGGTGTTTTTGTTTGGCAGTAGAAGTCAGTTTAATGAACTTTGCTATGAAATTGTTTGTGAATTGCAAGAAAAATATTCAGACATTCAAAAAGTTTATGTTCGCTCTCAATATGAATACATCAGTAAAGATTATGAAGATTACTTGTTGCAATACTATGAAGAAACTTATTACCCAGAAAAATGCAAAGGTGCAGGAAAACTCTCTCATACCAAAAGAAACGAAGAAATGATTGATAAAAGTGACTATTGTTTGTTTTACTACAATGAAAACTATTTGCCACCAAAAAGAAAATGGGCAAAAAGAAATTCTTTTGAATATCAACCACAATCAGGCACAGCACTTACCTACAAATATGCTTTACAAAAGAAAAGATATATTTATAACTTTTTTAGATGATTTTTTGAAAAAATTATGTAAAATTTATAATAATATGTTATACTTACAATAATTAATGTATTAAGGAGAAAATTAATATGAAAAAAATTAGCTCAATTGCTTTATTATTAATTGCTTTATTCTCTATATTCACTTTTGCAGGATGTATTAAATCTGGCGAAAATGAAAACGAAATAGACGTAACAGATTTTAAACTGCTAGAATCCTTTGAATATGTAGAAGAAAATGGAGAATATTATATAACTTCAGTCAAAGCTTCTCATAAAAATGATAAAACTTTAATTATTCCAAGTTTTATAAAAGGAATTGATGAAGCTGCACTCGCAAATTGTGGTTCTTTAATAAATTTAACAATACCTTTTGTAGGATCATCATTGTCTGCTGATAATGATTTTTCATTATTCGGATGTATATTTGGATCGAATTCATATACTGGTGCAATAGCAAAAAGACAATATTCTTCTTCAAGTAATTATTCAATATACTATATACCAGAATCATTAAAAACAGTAAGAATATTGGGAGGAAATTTAAAATACGGAGCATTTAATAATTGTTCAATGATAGAAACCATCATACTGAAAGATAATGTAACAAGCATTGGTTCTCATGCATTTGATTCTTGTAGTTCACTAGTAAATATTACAATACCAAATAGTGTAAATAGTATAGGTAATTCTGCATTCTTGAATTGTAACTCATTAATAAGCATAACAATACCATATAATATAAAGAGTTTAGAATATGAAGTATTCAGTGGATGTAGTCAACTAAAAACACTTACATTCGCCGAAAATAGTCAATTAACAGGCATCTATCAGAGAGCATTTCAGAATTGTACTTCTCTGACCAATATTACACTACCAAATACTTTATTAGGTATAGGTTATGATGCATTTTTTAACTGCAGTTCATTAATAAATATAGAAATACCAAGTAGTGTAAATGGTATGGGCAATGATGTATTCCGTAACTGTAGTAAATTAGAATCAGTAACTTTTGCTAGAAATAGTAAATTAACAAGTATAGAATCACATACGTTTTGTAATTGTAAAAAACTTAAAACAGTAATTTTTGCTGAGAATAGTCAATTAACAGGTATCA